>JAENJC010000206.1 GCA_016844545.1 Deltaproteobacteria bacterium
GACCAAACCAGCCAAAAATGATAGCTAATAATGTTGCTGTACAAACTTTCTTTACAGGTTCATTGTTGTTGGGAGGACGGAAATGGTCATAGGTGTCATAGGCGGAAGCGGACTTTATGAGATGGAGGGGCTTACGGGTGTCAGAGAGGTAAAGCTTCATACCCCTTTCGGAGAGCCTTCCGACGCATATATAACGGGTCGTCTCGGAGGGCCAGAGATGGCCTTCCTCCCCAGGCATGGAAGGGGACACAGGTTCCTGCCTTCAGAGGTCAACTATAGAGCGAATATATACGGGATGAAGAAGCTGGGGGTGGACAGGATCATCTCCGTCAGCGCAGTGGGGAGCATGAGGGAAGAGATAGAGCCTGGCATCTCCGTCAGTGCAGTAGGGAGCATGAGGGAAGAGATAGAACCCGGGCATATAGTGATCCCTGACCAGTTCTATGATCTTACAAAGCACAGGAAGAGCACATTTTTTGGTGAAGGGGTGGTTGCCCATGTCGGGTTTGCAGACCCTGTATGCCATGACCTCTTCGGGGTCCTTGCCGATGCTGGTGGTAAGTCGGGGGCAACGGTTCACAAAGGCGGGACATATATCTGCATGGAGGGTCCACAGTTCTCTACAAGGGCAGAGTCAAGGATATACAGGAAGTGGGGTGTTGATGTAATAGGGATGACCAACGCCACAGAGGCGAAGCTGGCTAGAGAGGCTGAGATATGCTATGCGACCCTGGCCCTTTCCACTGATTACGACTGCTGGCATGAGACAGAGGAGGACGTTACGGTAGAGGCAGTGATAGCTGTTTTAATGAAAAATGTTGAGACTGCCAAAAAGATAATAAAAGAGGCAGTGACTATGATGCCAGCGAAAAAAGGGTGCCGATGCAGCGAGGCCCTGAAAAACGCCATCATGACCAGGGCAGAGTTGATACCGGAGAAGACTAAGAAGGACCTGGATCTGATAATTGGAAAATACATAAAGGCTTAATTGGACGCAGATTAACGCAGATGCACGCAGATTTGTCTTTAAATCGGGGTTGATCAGCGCAAATCAGCGTCCCAAAATATTTTAAGGAGATTGTATGAGCTTATTGGTAGTTGGATCTGTTGCATTTGATTCCGTAGAAACCCCGTTTGGCAAGGCGGAGGAGGTACTCGGTGGCTCCGCTACTTACTTCTCCACTGCTGCCAGTTTCTTTACAGATGTAAAGCTTGTGGCTGTGGTGGGAGATGACTTCCCTGAAGAGCATGTGACCTTTCTTAAGAGCAGGGAGATAGATGTAAACGGCCTCCAGAAGGCAATCGGGAAGACCTTTCGCTGGAAAGGGAGGTACGACTTTGACCTGAACCAGGCCCATACCCTTGATACCCAGCTTAACGTATTCGCATCGTTCAAACCTCAGATACCGGAGGTGTATAAGGATGCAGAGTATGTATTCCTTGCCAACATAGACCCTGTCCTTCAATTGGAGGTCTTAAGGCAGGTAAGGAAGCCAAAGCTTGTGGCCTGCGATACTATGAACTTCTGGATAGAGGGGAAGCTCCACGAGCTTAAGGAAACCCTGAAGCATGTGGATATCCTTACAATAAACGAGGGTGAGGCAAGAGAACTGGCAAAGGAAGCCAGTCTTGTAAAGGCTGCAAAGACTATCCTTTCCTTTGGGCCCAAGACCCTTATAGTAAAAAGAGGGGAGTACGGCTCACTGATGTTCTCGGATGCAGGTATATTTGCAGCACCAGCATACCCTCTCGAGTCGGTATTCGACCCAACCGGCGCTGGCGATACCTTCGCAGGCGGGTTTATGGGTTATCTGTCCAATACCGGAAATCTGGGTGACGGAAATATAAGGCAGGCCATAATATTTGGAAGCGCCATGGCCTCATTCAACGTGGAAGAGTTCAGCCTTAACAGGATGAAAACCCTGACTTACGCTGAGATAGAGCAGAGGTACAAGTCGTTTAAGAGGCTTACGCATTTTGAGGATTTATAAGATATTTGACACAGAGACACAGAGATTTTTTGACACTGATCATCACTGATTTTAATATGCTTTTCACAGTGTAAATCATAATCTATCTGTGTCTATCTGTGTCTAATTTTTCTTTGCAGTAGAATTAAGCTTCTTAGGTTTAACTAAATTAGGGAGTTAAGTTGACACAAATAGAAAATGCACGTCAGGGCATCGTTACGGAGGAGATGAAAAAGGCTGCCCTCTCAGAGGGGGTGTCGGTAGATTTTATTAGAGATGGTGTTGCTAAAGGGAATATCGCCATATGCAGGAACAAAAGGCGCGATATTGAGCCTCTTGCCATTGGGAAGGGTTTGAGGACAAAGGTAAATGCCAACATCGGCACGTCAGGAGACAGCTCCGACCTCTCTGTTGAGCTTGAAAAGCTCAGGGTAGCGGTTAAGGCCGGAGCAGATGCAGTGATGGACCTCTCTACCGGCGGATCTCTTGACGATATAAGGAAGGAAATAATTAAGCAGTCTACGGTGATTATAGGGACGGTCCCAATCTACTCCGCAGTTGTTGAGCTGAACCAGAGAGGGAAGACCTTCATCGACATGACTGCTGATGACCTTTTCAGGGCCATTGAAAAGCATGCGGAAGACGGAGTTGACTTCATCACTGTCCACTGCGGCGTTACCCGTTCCACTATAGAAAGGCTTGATAAAGAAGGGCGGCTGATGGACATAGTATCCAGGGGAGGCTCCATGACTGCTGCCTGGATGGCGAAGAATGGCAAAGAGAACCCTTTGTACGAACAGTACGACAGGCTCCTTGATATAGCGAGGGAGTATGAGCTGGTCCTTTCCCTGGGGGACGGTCTCAGGCCAGGCTCCATAGCCGATGCAACCGACAGGGCGCAGATCCACGAGCTTATAACCCTTGGAGAACTTACCCAGCGTGCATGGGACAAAGGTGTGCAGGTGATGGTGGAAGGCCCCGGCCATGTGCCGCTCGACCAGATAGAGGCGAATATCCTGCTTCAGAAAAGATTATGTCACGGCGCTCCTTTCTATGTTCTCGGGCCCCTTGTCACCGACATTGCACCGGGGTATGACCATATAACCTCCGCCATTGGCGGGGCCATTGCAGCCCGGGCAGGGGCCGACTTCCTATGCTATGTCACGCCGTCTGAACACCTGAGGCTTCCCGATATAGATGATGTCAGGGAAGGTGTCATAGCCTCAAGGATTGCAGGCCATGCCGGTGATATTGCAAAGGGTGTAAAGGGCGCCCTGGATAAGGATATACAGATGTC
>JAENJC010000207.1 GCA_016844545.1 Deltaproteobacteria bacterium
ACATCATTCAAGTGGGGTATCCCGGTTCCCGGAGATGAACGGCATGTCATATACGTCTGGTTTGACGCCCTTGTCAACTATATAACGGCAGCCGGTTATCCTGGAGACATGGAGAGGTTCAACGATACCTGGCCTGCTGATCTGCATCTGGTAGGTAAGGATATATTAAGATTCCATGCGATATACTGGCCCACGTTCCTCATGGCGGCAGGGCTCCCGCTTCCAAAGAAGGTCTTTGCCCACGGCTGGTGGACAGTGGAAGGGGAGAAGATGTCCAAGTCAAAGGGGAACATCGTTGACCCGAATGAGATTATAGACAGATACGGAGTAGACCAGTTCAGGTACTTCCTCCTTCGGGAGGTCCCGTTCGGCCTGGACGGAGATTTTTCAACAACAGCGCTTGTAGGGAGGATAAACGGGGAGTTGGCCAACGACCTGGGGAACCTCCTCTCCCGCACAATAGCAATGACGATAAAGTATTTTGACGGAGTCGTACCTGCGCCGTGCGGTTTGGAAGAAATAGACAGAGAAATGATAAGGACTGCGGAAGAGGCAGTGTCCGGCCTTGAAGGGGCCATGAAAGAGGTTGCCTTTCAGAGAGGCCTTACCAACATATGGTCCCTTGTCTCCTTTGCCAATAAGTATATTGAGACCAACGCCCCCTGGGCCCTGGCAAAGGACGAGGCAAAAAAAGAGCGTCTTCAGACCGTCATCTACAACACCTTGGAATCGCTCAGGGTCACAGCTATCCTTATCTCTCCATTCATGCCAGATACTGCAGCAAAGATGTGGGAGGCGCTCAATATCCCGACCCTGTTTGATGAGGTAAAGATTGGAGATGCCAAATGGGGCGGCCTAAAAACAGGGATAACCATGAGCAAGCCTGCTCCGCTGTTTCCGAGGGTTGAGGAGAAGTAGCTTTTCCCCCTCACCACCACCCGTATATTTTACCGGCAGCCGAGTTGAATCACCTTTGAGGCTCTTGCAAATCTCCTTATTTGTCCCCCTGATAGATTCAGTCAGGGGCGGGAATCCATAAGAGCTTTTTTCTGGATTCCGGCTATAATCCTGCCGGAATGACAGGATTATTAAGACTTTTACAAGAACCTCTTATGTCACTGGGTGATTAAATAATCAGAGATAGGGGCCATTTTTGAATTTAATAATAAGCAGTCTGCGAATACCCGTTGAAAAAGACGGGGTGGATGAATACCTCAAGGCCGCTTCACACATGCTAAAGATCAGAGAACAGGATATAACGGTCGTTAAAATCCTGAGCAAATCTCTTGATGTGAGCTGTAAAGATCAGTTCTACTACGATATCTCATTAGTTGTAACTACCCCTGATACCTTTGACAACGGACAAAACCTCCCTGTATACATAGAAGAATTAAAGGAAGATAGGCAAGAAAAAAAGATCGAGGAGAGGCCTATAATAGTGGGTTTCGGTCCTGCCGGAATGTTTGCAGCCCTTGAGCTTATTGATTATGGCATTAAACCTATAATCTTTGAAAGAGGTAAAAAGATAGAAGAGCGCTCCATTGATGTTCATAGATTTATCAAAGAAAGGGTGTTAGACCCTGAATCAAATATCCAGTTCGGCGAAGGGGGCGCAGGTTCATACTCGGATGGGAAGCTTTTTTCCAGGGCAAAGACAAAAAATTCTACATACATAAACAGGGTGCTGGATACGTTTATTAAATTTGGCGCCCCTGAAGAGATAGGGTACGTCAGCAAGCCCCATCTTGGGACGGACGTCCTGTGCCGGATAGTTCGTAATATAAGGAGCTATATCCTTGAAAGAGGCGGAGAGATCTATTACGGCTCCAAAATGTCCGATATCCTTATATCGGACGATAAGGTATCAGGTGTGGTAATAAACGGGGAGAAGGAATATCGTTCTTCAACTGTCTATCTTGCGGTGGGACATTCTGCGCGGGATTCATTCGAGATGTTTCACAAAAAAGGTATCGCTATTGAGCAGAAGCCGATCTCTGTCGGCGTAAGAGTAGAGCACCCTGTAGAGACCATCAACCTTATAAGGTATGGCGATAAGTATAAGAATTACCCCGGTATAGGAGCTGCCGCCTACTCCTTTAACTACACCAACCGAAAGGCAGGGCGCGGGGTCTATACATTCTGCATGTGCCCTGGAGGTGAGGTAGTAATTGCCTCATCTGAAGACGGGATGATGGTTGTAAACGGTATGAGCTACTCCAGCAGGTCATCAGAGTTCTCAAATTCAGCCCTTGTTGTAACCTGTCATACTGATGATTATAGGTCAACCGATCCATTGGCCGGGATTGAGTTCCAGAAGGGTATAGAGCGAAAGGCCTTTAATGCGGGAGGAGGAAGATGGGAGGTCCCTGCCCAGAATCTAATCGATTTTTTATCAGGGAGGACCTCTGTTGACCTGAATAAGAATTCGTTTAAGATGGGGGCTAGCCCTGCTGATATGAAAGAGATATTCCCGAAATTCATATCTGAGGCCCTTTTAAACGCATTCAAGAGCTGGGAAGAGGATTATCCTCTGTTTGTTTCAGACCATGCGATTCTGTTAGGCGCAGAGACAAGAACCTCCTCACCCGTAAGGATGAAACGCAACGAAAGATATGAATCTGTAAATATAAAGAACCTGTACCCTATAGGCGAAGGCTCGGGATATACAGGCGGGATAACGAGTTCAGCCGCTGATGCTATAAAGGCTGTGGAGATAAGTCTGGCAGGTATTGAGGATACTTCTTAAAGAAAAGCTGTTGTCTTTTTTTGCTGGCCAGAATCAGGAAATTTGGGCATAAGGTTTGGAAAAGGCTGTTGACAAAGAGATACCGCACTAATATAGTTAACTTCAATGATAGAAACGGCTTTATCAAGGTGATATATGGTATGGCTCAGTAAACCAGTTGCTTCATAACTGGTTTTAGGACTAACATCCGAAATCCGATGTTAGTGAAATGGATTCCGTTTAGATAATAACTGGCTAACTGGCCAACATCCTAAATTGGTGCATGGACTGCACCCCTCTCATTGGACAAACTATGTTAGAGTAACAGACAGGATAACTTTAACCCCATATTGGGAGAAAGGA
>JAENJC010000208.1:0-10437 GCA_016844545.1 Deltaproteobacteria bacterium
TACTTTTTGGTGTTAGAGGGAAGTGAATCAAAATCCCTTATATCGCTTAAATCCTCCATCCATCCGTCCATTTCTTCATATATAGGTTCTGCGCCGACCATTATCCTGTTATTTGAAGGGAACTCATAGTACGTTTTCCCTTCAAAGGTATAACCTGTGCATATCTTTATCTTGTCAAGAGTACTTAATATATCAAGTTTTGTTATGACCAGACCTGTAAGACCGTTGACCCTTGCCGCATGTCTCAGGACTACCGCGTCAAGCCAGCCGCATCTCCTGGGTCTTCCGGTTGTCGCGCCGTATTCGTGTCCTTTTTCTCTGAACCAGTCTCCCATCAGGCCATTCTGCTCAGTTGGGAAGGGGCCTTCCCCTACCCGTGTTGTATAAGCCTTTGATATTCCTATAACTCCATTTATATGGGTCGGCCCGACACCTGTGCCGCTACAAGCGCTGCCAGCCACGGTATTGGACGAGGTCACATATGGATAGGTGCCGTGATCGACATCTAAAAGGGTTCCCTGAGCTCCTTCAAACAATACGTTCTTTCCTCTTTTTATCTCGTTGTTTATATAGATAGATGTATTAGTAACATAACCTCTGAGTCTTTCTGCATACCCCATATATCTGTCGTATACTTCATGGACCTCAAATCCTGACTGGTGCAGGAGGTTTACCAGCAGATGGTTCTTTTCCATCAAAATGAACTTCAGTTTGTCTCTGAATACTGATTCGTCTATTAGATCGGCAAATCTTATCCCGGTCCTGGCAATCTTGTCCTCATATGCAGGCCCTATCCCCCTGCCTGTAGTCCCTATTTTCCTATTTCCCTTGAGACTCTCTTTTGCTGCATCAATCTTCTTATGGTAAGGCATTATAAGATGGGCATCTTCGCTTATAATAAGTCTGTTATCATCGAATTGCCCCTTTGCCTTGAGGGCATCGATCTCTTCAATAAGTACTTCAGGGTCAACAACTACACCGTTTCCTATTATACACTTTTTGTTCTGATGCAGGATACCAGAAGGTATAAGGTGCAAAACTGTCTTTTCTCCATCTACAACTATGGTATGTCCGGCATTGTTCCCTCCCTGAAAGCGGACGATAAGGTCTGCATACTCAGTGAATATATCGACGATCTTACCTTTACCCTCGTCTCCCCACTGTGCGCCAACGATAACTATATTTGACATTCACCCCCCCCAATAATGCATTTTAAAACAACGGAACGCTGATTTACAAGATTTATCAAGATGAATGCAGATAAATCTCAGGATAATTTTATTCAAGCAATAAACAGCTTAGTGTTTTAAAATCGAGTCGTTTCTGCGACTATCTGCGTCCCATTAGTCTTTTTGGTGTTCCACTGCCGACATCAGGTTATCCAGGTCGATAGCAAAGCCGGTAGCAGGAGATGGATAGCCAAAGCCGGCAAGAAGGTCGTCGTAGCGCCCTCCTCCGCATAAAGCAGTTCCAAGTCCACTTACAAACCCTTCAAATATAATCCCTGTATGGTAATCAAATCCCCTAATCTCGCAGAGATCGAGAGAAACATATTTGGAAAGCCTTTTACGTTTAAGAATGTCGAATACGCTCTTTATATTATCCAGAGCGTTTCTCGATCTTTCATTAGTTATAAGCCTATTTTCATCTCGTCTATCTAAGACCTCTTCACCGCCAAAGAGATACAATAGAGCTTGGAAGGGGACTAAGAGTTCACCATACTTCAGGGTTATCGACATCTCATTAAGCCGTGTAGAATCTCTTTTAGATATAGCATCCAATACCTCAGCTCTTTCTGATTGCGAAAGATGCGCTTCATCAAGGATGCCCTTTACAAAATCCACTTGTCCTATGGCTATCTTAAAATCTTTCAGGTTGCAGGCTTTAAGAGATTCTATAAGTATTTCTATAATCTCCGCATCAGCCTCTGGGGATGAATTTCCGATTGATTCAACCCCTGCCTGATACAACTCCCTGTGCCCGCCACTGGCGTCCTCTGTCTGACGGACTACGCTTCCGTGATAAGATAATCTAACCGGTGTTTTTTTATCTCTGTAGTGAGTTGCGACTATCCTTGCTATCTGGGGCGTAAAGTCAGGACGAAGGGCTATGGACCTGCCTGTCGCCCTGTCAGTGAATTTTACGGTAACCTCACTATACCCATAGTCTTCGAATACGGAAAGAACCTTACTTAAAAGGGCATTTCTCTTTGCAGTCCTTTCAGGAAGGGTATCCCGAACACCTCTTGGAAGCGTAATCTCCGTCTGTAACATGGCGAACCAACTCTACCAAAAAATAGTTTTCGTGTCTATAAAATACCAATTCGCATTCAAATAAAAACTTTGAATGCTCAAGTATAACACCAAGTAAGTGTTCCTTAATCTAATAAGTAGATGTTTGAAAGCAACTTGGTATAAATAGGAATGCGAGGGTTGCCAAAAAAAGACCCTGAGATAGTTGTCTCAGGGTCCCGAAGTAGTTTCAAACCCAATATTTAGTGGAGTTAAAGCCGGACCTGTGTTACTGACACGATATTCGGAAGCTTTTTTATCTCCTCCATTACTCCATCAGAAACAGGTGAATCAATGGAAAGCAGAGATATGGCCATGCCGCCGGCCTTATCCCTTCCGAACTCCATGGTGCCTATGTTCACATTGCTCTTTCCCATGAGGGTTCCGATGTTCCCTATAACACCAGGCCTGTCGTGGTTGTAAATGAAGAGTTTTGTCCCTTCCGGTATGGCCTCTAAGTAGAAGTTGTTTATCTTTACAATCCTCGGCTCCTTCTTTCCAAAGAGCGTTCCAGCAAGGGTATTCTCACCTCCGCTAGTTTTTACCTTAATAGTTATCAGTGAAGAAAAGTCTTCGGGTTCGCTCGTTCTGGACTCGACAACCTTTATTCCCCTTTCTTTGGCCATAATCGGGGCATTTACAAAATTTACTATATCACCCATGATAGGTGTGAGAAGTCCTTTTAAGGCAGCTATGGTCATAGGGGCCACTGGGGCCGCAGCAACCTCTCCGCTGTATTCGATAACAACCTCCTCAATTCCTCCCTGGGTAATCTGGGCATGGAAGGCGCCCATCTTCTCTACAAGGGTGAGGTAAGGGGCTATCTTCTTCATCACATCACCGCTGACCGAGGGTACGTTCAAGGCATTCCTTATGGTGCCGTTTACAAGATAATCGGCTATCTGTTCCGCCACGTCAACTGCAACATTCTCCTGGGCCTCGTCAGTGGAAGCGCCCAAGTGCGGGGTGCATATTACCTGTTCCAGCGCCAACAACGGGTTGTCTGCTGCCGGCGGTTCCTTTTCAAATACGTCAAGGGCAGCTCCTCTGACCTTGCCTGCCTTTATAGCCTCAGCCAGATCGGCCTCGTTTATGATCCCGCCTCTTGCGCAGTTTATGATCATTACCCCGTCCTTCATCTTTGCAAAAGAGTCCTTATTAAGCAGGTCCTTTGTCTCCTTTGTCATTGGTATATGGAGGGAGATAAAGTCTGCCCTTTTGTAAAGCTCATCAAGGGTAACCAGTTCAACGCCAAGCTCAATGGCCTTGTCAGGAGATATGAACGGGTCATATGCTATTACGTTCATCTTCAACCCCTGTGCCCTGCTTACAACAATGGAGCCGATGTTTCCGATACCGATTACGCCGATGGTCTTGTTCGTGATCTCCTTACCCATATACTTGTTCTTTTCCCACTTGGCGGCCTTTGTTGAGGCAGTAGCCTGGGGGATGTCCCTTGCAAGGGATAGCATCATTGATATTGCGTGTTCGGCGGTTGTAGTGGTGTTCCCGTAAGGGGTGTTCATTACAATGATCCCGCGCTTGCTGGCTGCAGGTATGTCTACATTGTCGACACCGATACCTGCGCGTCCAATCACCTTCAGGTTTGTGGCAGCCTCTATTATTTCGGCGGTAACCTTAGTGGAACTCCGGATGGCAAGGCCATCATAGTCCTTTATGATCGCCTTCAGTTCCTCTGGCTTCAGTCCTGTCTTGTAATCCACCTGAACTTCGGGAAACCTTTTAAATACCTCTATGGCCTTCTCAGACATCTTGTCGCTTATCAGAACGCGCTTCATTTTCCCTCCAAAAATCTATTTATATCCCTCTAAAAGTATCTCTTGGGCGGCCGCAACGCCTTTCCCCATTGGGACGGCATATCCTAACTTCTTCAGGGCCATCTCTATGGAAGCCACGGCAACAATAGTATCGAATGAATCAACATAGCCGAGATGGGCAATCCTCAAGACCTTCCCCTTTAGAGCATCCTGTCCGCCTGCCATGGTAACGCCGAGGGTATCTTTAAGCACTTTAAAGAGCTTGCCGCCATCCACTCCTTCCGGGGCATAGACACCGGTGCAGCTTTCAGCAGGAGCCTCTGGAGCCAGGAGCTTCAGTCCTATAGCCTGCATTGCAGCCCTTGTGGCCCTGGCCAGCCTGTTGTGCCTTGCGAAGATATTTTCAAGTCCCTCTTCCTTCATCGCCTTCAATACCTCTCTGAGGCCTATTATCAGTGAAACAGCCGGGGTGGGTTCTTCCTCTCTCTTTTCAGATCGAAGTAGAAGCGCGGAGACTTGGCAGTCTCGTTGAACTTCCATGCCTTGTCGCTGACTCCCACAAAGGCCAGGCCCGGAGGAAGCATTAACGCCTTCTGAGAGCCGGTTACAAGAATATCTATTCCCCACTTGTCCATAGGTATGTCATACACGCCAACGGCTGTGATTCCGTCAACGATAAGGATCGTATTGTAGTGTCTCTTAACTATCTCCGCAAGCTCTTTCACAGGATGGCAGGCAGTTGTGGAGGTCTCACTTGCCTGCACGAAAACACCCCTTATCTCAGGGTCAGCCTTGAGGGCATCGGCCACGGCCTTTGGCTCCACGGCCTTTCCCCATTCAACCATTATCTCGGTAACCTTTAGACCGTATGTCTGGCATATCTTAGTCCATCTCTCACCAAACTTACCGCCGTTTACGACAACGACCTTGTCCCCTGGTGAGAAGAAGTTGGCAACAGAAGCTTCCATACCACCTGTCCCTGAAGCCGCAAGAATGAGGACATCCTTTTCTGTCTGGAACAACCATTTCAGCCCGTCAGCGGCTTCCTTGAAAATGGCCTCAAACTGCGGCGTCCTGTGATGGAACATGGGCTCTGCCATTGCAAGCAGGGCTTTCTCCGGTACTGGCGTAGGCCCTGGGGCCAAAAGAAACTTCTTCTGCATATAAGACCTCCATTTGGTGGTTAACCTCTTTATATTAAAGGGGTTGTTGAAAAATTGTATACATAACAGATTTGGGCCTCAATTGTCAAGGGAAAGATTTTTATATGCTTTTTCGAATTTGACCCGCGTATGTTTGTGATAAACCCACAGGGAGGGCTCTGAAGGCGGAAGACTTAGAGATTGAATCACCCCCACCCTACTATTTATTAGAGACAGGCAAGGGCAAGATGACTGTCTCAGTATCATTCTTCTTGGCCTCTATGACAAGCCTCATGTAAAATTCGGTTTACGTTTCGAGTTCCATTTTTATTTAAGATTTCTCTTTTCCTGAAAAGTCAAATCTGGTATATTGCAAAAGTTGCAATATAAGCAAGAAACTTAGATTTGTAACTATAAACCATTAAATGAGAGGAGATTTATGAGATTTGAAGTAGAGAGTATTGGAGCAGTGAAGAGGAAGATAAGTGTTGAGGTCCCTGCTGAGACCGTCAACTCTGAGATAGAGGCTGCTTACATTAAGCTGAAAAATCAGGTAAAGATGGATGGATTCAGAAAGGGTAAAGTTCCCCGCACAGTTCTGGAGAGGTTGTATAAGGGACATGTGGAGAACGACGTAGTATCCAAGCTGATAAACGACGGCTTCAACAAGGTGTTGTCAGAGAGAGATATCTACCCTGTTTCCGAGCCTGAGGTGGAACCGGAACCATTCGTGCCCGGGAGCTCCTTTAAATTTACTGCAACTGTTGAGGTAAGGCCTGAGGTTGGGATAAAGGGTTATGATGGGCTAAAGATTAAGAAAGAGAAGGTTTCTGTAACGGATGCGATGGTGGAAGAGAGCATCGATGCCATAAGGAAACAGCGCATGACGTTGAACGATGTGGATCGGCCGCTGAAGGATGGCGATACTGCCATAATAGATTTTGAAGGGTTTATAAATGGTGCGCCGTTTAAAGGCGGAAAGGGTGAAGGGGTGCCTCTCAATATAGGTGCCGGTAAGTTTATCCCAGGTTTTGAGGAGCAGCTCGTGGGTCTGTCAGTTGGGGCCGATAAGGAGTTAAGGGTTAAGTTCCCGGATGATTACGGGCATAAGGAGTTTGCAGGAAAGGATGCGACCTTCAAGGTCAGGGTGAAAGGCATTAAGGAGGAGATACTCCCTTCAGCAGACGATGAGTTTGCAAAGGACCTAGGTTTTGAGACTCTGGATAAACTCAAGGCAAAGGTAAGGGATGGGATTGAGAAGGACGAAGAGGCCAGGATAAAGGCAAAGATGAGGGAGCAGGCCATGGACTCCCTTATAGCGACTAATCAATTTGATGTCCCGCAATCTATGGTTAATAAACAGAGGGATTATCTCCTTGAAGAGTTAAAGAAAAAATACAAAAGGGCTGGGCGCGAAATAGATAAAGAGATTCAGCAGGGCCCCGGATTGGCGGAAGACTTGGAGAAAAGGGCGCTGCAACAGGTTAAGGGCGCCATGATATTGATGGAGATAGCAAAAAAAGAGGGCTTAAAGGTAACAGACAGTGACCTTGACGAGCGGTTTAGTTCAATGGCATCAGAAACCAATATAGACGTTGCCGAAGTGAGGAGCTACTATGAAAAGAACAAGCTTATGGATGCCATGCGCCGGGAGATCCTGGACGATAAGATATTTGACCTTGTTATCAGCAGGGCAAACGTAGTAGAGAAATAGTGGTCAGTGTCCAGTGGTCGGAGTGGTAGGGTGGGCTTTGCCCACCAAATAAAATTATATCTTAGGAGATCAATATATGACACTGGTTCCTATGGTTGTGGAACAGACAGGAAGGGGGGAGAGGGCCTATGATATATATTCCCGCCTCCTGAAGGACAGGATAATACTTCTGGGTACGGCAATTGACGATAATGTAGCCAATGTTGTGATTGCCCAGCTTTTATTCCTCGAAGCTGAGGACCCGGAAAAGGACATATTTATTTACATAAATTCGCCGGGAGGGAGCGTGACTGCCGGTCTCGCAATATACGATACCATCCAGTATATAAAACCGAAAATATCTACGATATGCATGGGACAGGCGGCGAGCATGGGGGCATTGCTCCTTGCATCAGGTGAGAAGGGGAAGAGGTTTGCCCTTCCCCATGCCAGCATCCTCATCCACCAGCCTATGGGTGGAGTAAAGTGGCAGGCGACGGAGATAAGCATCCATGATACTTGCCAAACACAGCGGACAGTCTGTTGACAAGATACAGCTTGATACAGAGAGGGACTTCTTCATGAGCGGAGAGCAGGCGGTAGAATACGGGATAGTTGATGCCGTAATGGCGGCAAGAGGAGAGGTCAAATAATGAAGAATCAGAAGAAAAGCTGTTCGTTCTGCGGGAAGGGGCAGGATGAGGTAAAAAAACTCATAGCAGGCTCTACTGTTTATATATGTGACAAGTGCATAGCCCTGTGCAACGATATCCTTAACGAGGAAAAGGAGCTGGTCGATACGATATCAAAGAGGACTGATGTTCCTAAACCTATGGAGATAAAGGAGACCCTGGACTCTTATGTGATAGGGCAGGAGGGGGCTAAAAAGGTACTCTCTGTTGCTGTGCATAACCACTACAAGAGGATAGGGGCCGGCCTCAAGACTGACGATGTAGAACTCCAGAAGAGCAACATCCTCCTTATCGGGCCTACCGGCTCAGGCAAGACCCTCCTGGCCCAGACCCTTGCGAAGATACTTAATGTCCCGTTTACCATAGCTGATGCAACCACTCTTACGGAGGCAGGGTATGTGGGGGAGGATGTGGAAACAATAATCCTGAACCTCCTCCAGGCTGCAAACTATGATAAAGAGAAGACGCAGAGAGGAATTGTCTATATTGACGAGATAGACAAGATATCGAGGAAGTCTGACAACCCGTCTATAACCAGGGACGTTTCAGGCGAAGGGGTTCAACAGGGGCTTTTGAAATTAATGGAAGGCACAATAGCAAGCATCCCTCCAAAGGGCGGGAGGAAGCATCCGCAGCAGGAGTTTATCCAGATAGATACCACCAATATACTGTTTATCTGCGGAGGGGCCTTTAATGCCCTTGAAGGGATCATAGACAGGAGGACAGGCCAGAAGTCCCTGGGCTTTGGAGCTGAGATAAAACAGAAGGTTGCTATGCGGGTAGGCGAAACCATTTCCCTTGTCCAGCCTGAGGACCTTATCAAGTTCGGCCTTATCCCTGAGTTCATAGGGAGGTTGCCTGTAGTTGCGACCCTTGACGAACTGGATGAAGAAGCCCTTGTGAAGATCCTTGTTGAGCCTAAAAACGCGCTAATCAGGCAGTACCAGAAGCTCTTTGGATTTGAGGGTGTCTCTTTGAGGTTTACAAACGGCGCCCTTGTTGCCATAGCAAAAGAGGCCCTGAAGAGGAAGTCCGGCGCCAGAGGTCTAAGGGCCATCCTTGAAAACACACTGCTTGACCTCATGTATGAGATTCCATCCCAGTCCAACATACGGGAGTGCGTTATAAGCGAAGAGGTAATCCTTAATAAGGAGAAGCCGATTATCATATATGAAAGAGAGGCCGAATCGGCATAAGGGAGGCTTATGTTACATAGAAATTCCAGATCAAAGACCAATAATATTGTGATACCGCTTCTCCCCTTAAGGGACATAATCATCTATCCCCATATGGTGGTACCGCTCTTTGTGGGTCGGGAGAGGTCTATTAACTCCCTAGAAGTGGCCCTTAAGCAGGAAAAGGAGATACTCCTTGTTGCCCAGAAAAACGCCAAGGTGGATGATCCTGCAGAAGAGGAGATGTACACAACAGGAACCATTGGCGGAGTTGTGCAGCTTATCCGTCTGCCGGATGGCACTGTTAAGGTTCTGGTGGAGGGTAGAAAGCGTGGCAAGGTAAAAAGGTTTATACCAAATGACGAATATTTTCTGGTTGAGGCGGAGGAGATAGACGAGTGGGCTGAGGTTACATCCGAGGTTGAAGCCCTAATGAGGAGCGTCAATTCGGCCTTTGAGGCATATGTGAAGCTCAACAAGAAGATTCCGCCGGAGATACTTATGCCTCTCGCAGCCATTGAGGACCCGGCCCGGCTTGCGGATACGGTTGCCGCTCACCTCCAGTTGAAGATCGAGGACAAGCAGCTGATCCTTGAGATAGAAGACCCTACAGAAAGGCTTGAGAGGATATACACCCTGATGCAGTCCGAGATAGAGATCCTCCAGATAGAGCACAAGATAAGAGGCCGCGTAAAGAAGCAGATGGAGAAGAACCAGAAGGATTATTATCTCAATGAGCAGATGAAGGCCATACAGAAGGAGCTTGGAGATAAGGATGAATTCAGGGATGAGCTGAAGGAACTTGAGGAAAGGATAGCGAACAAGAAGATGTCTGAAGAGGCCACTGAAAAGGCCCAGAAGGAGCTCAAAAAACTCAGGATGATGGCCCCCATGTCCGCTGAAGGGACGGTGGTGAGAAACTACCTCGAATGGCTTTTGTCGCTTCCATGGTACGAGAAGACTACGGAAAAGCCCGGAATAGAAGACGCTGAGAAGGTTCTGGACGAAGACCACTACGGCCTGGATCGAGTCAAGGAAAGGATAGTAGAATACCTTGCCGTGCACAGCCTGGTAGAGAAGATGAAGGGTCCCATCCTCTGCCTTGTGGGGCCTCCAGGAGTGGGTAAGACATCCCTTGCGAAGTCCATTGCCAGGTCCATGGGGAGGAAGTTCGTCAGGATATCCCTCGGCGGAGTCAGGGATGAGGCCGAGATCAGGGGACACAGGAGGACTTACATAGGCGCCCTTCCTGGAAAGATAATCCAGTCCATGAAGAAGGCAAAATCAAACAACCCTATATTCCTGCTGGACGAGATTGACAAGATGAGCCAAGACCTTAGGGGAGACCCGGCCTCTGCCTTACTTGAGGTACTGGACCCTGAGCAGAACGGTGCTTTTAACGACCATTACCTGGATCTGGATTACGACCTGTCAGAGGTGATGTTCATAACCACGGCCAATACTACCCATTCCATTCCCTATCCGCTCTTAGACAGGATGGAGATAATTCGGATTCCGGGATATACGGAGATTGAAAAGATAAAGATAGCCGAGGACTTCCTTATTCCAAAGGTGACGGAGTCTCACGGCCTCAAAAAAGAAAACATATCCATATCTGATGGGGCCTTGCAGACCATAATCCAGCACTACACGAGGGAGGCTGGCG
>JAENJC010000208.1:10456-11607 GCA_016844545.1 Deltaproteobacteria bacterium
TTCAGCTCCTCAGCGGAAAAGGACAGGATAGGAGTGACCACCGGCCTTGCATGGACGGAACACGGCGGAGACCTCCTTGAGATCGAGGTGACCGTGATGCCTGGGAAGGGGAAGCTTATTATCACAGGAAAGCTCGGAGATGTCATGCAGGAGTCTGCCCAGGCGGCCCTGAGTTTTGTCAGGTCGAGGGCGGATGAGCTTGGCCTTGAGAAGGACTTTTACCAGAAGGTTGACCTTCATGTACATGTGCCGGAAGGCGCCATCCCTAAAGACGGTCCGTCCGCCGGGATAACCATTGCGACATCTATAGCCTCAGCCCTTTTGAAGAGGCCTGTTAGGGGCGACATAGCCATGACTGGCGAAATAACCCTTCAGGGGCGCGTCCTGCCTATCGGTGGTCTCAAAGAGAAGCTTCTGGCTGCCCACAGGGGGAATATAAAAAAGGCCATTATCCCGAAGGACAACGAGAAGGATATGAAGGAGATTCCTGCCTATATCTTCAAATCCCTGAAAGTCCATTTTGCAGAAAGCATGGATGAAGTCCTTAGAAAGGCCATAGTCTTCGACGGGGCGGCTGACATCTTCGCCAGGAAAGAAGATAGTGTTAAGACGCGCTTCCAGGAAGGGATGGAAACAGAGATTACAAAGCACTGATTGGTTGGGCAGGTTCAAAACCTGCTGAAGTTGAAAATTCTCTTGACATAGGCCTTTATAGCTGGTATTTAATTACCTTACTTTTTGGGTTATAAGCTTTTCAAAAAATAAAGAAGGAGAAAAAAATGACAAAGTCAGAGTTGGTTGACAAGATAGCAGCCAAGGCCGCGCTAACAAAGGCCGCTGCTGAGAAGGCGCTTAACGCATTTACATCAAGCGTGACTGATGCGCTCAAGAAGGGAGGCAAGGTGACACTGGTAGGTTTCGGAACCTTCAGCACCACAAAGAGGGCTGCAAGAAAGGGAAGGAATCCTCAGACCGGGAAAGAGATCAAGATAAAGGCATCTACTGCTCCCAAGTTCAAGGCAGGAAAGTCCTTGAAGGACTCTGTAAATAAGTAATAAATACCGTGAGTCGTAAGGATCAAGGCGTGAGAGTTTAATTACCTAACACCTAACGAAGTATGCCTTACGAATTTTCAGGGCGAATAGCTCAGC
>JAENJC010000049.1 GCA_016844545.1 Deltaproteobacteria bacterium
TGCACCCTTGGCCTGCTCTCTTGTGGCTATCTCTATCCTTTTAGCCATATCAACGGACTGGTCTGTGCTTTTTAATATCATGTCCAGGGCGCTGTGGGCCTCCCATGAAAGGGCGACTCCATCTTCAACACCTCTGGAACTCCTCTCTATAGAGGTCACTGCGGATGCGACATCGTCCCTGAAGGCCTTCACAATCCCGGCAATCTCTTTGGTGGATGAAGCGGTCTGCTCCGCAAGCTCCTTGATCTCGTCCGCTACAACAGCAAACCCTTTTCCATGCTCTCCTGCCTGTGCCGCAAGGATCGCCGCATTTAATGCCAGTAACGATGTCGCTTCAGTAACATTGTTTATGACATTAAGTATGCTCCCTACCTCTTCAGACCTTTCCCCAAGGCGGTTTATAACAACGGAGGCAGAGGACACATCTGCCTTGATACGGTCCATTCCGCTCATGTTTTTCTTGACAGATTCCATACCTACGGAAGACGCCTCGTTTTTAACCTTCTCGGAAAGGTTTGTCTGTTCCCTGGAGTACTGCTCTATCTCTTTTACCGAGGCGCTGATCTGGGTAATAGACGATATTATCTCCTCAGAGACACCGGAAAGGACATTGACATTGGATCCAACCTGTTTAATGGATGCTACAATCTCTGTTACAGACGATGTGGTAGTATCCACAGAGTCGGTCAGCTTTCCCATATTGTCGGCAATCTCTTCTACAGATGCTGTCATCTCAAGGACGGAGGACGATACCGTATCCGTTGAGGCCAGCACATGTTCGGCTGCATCCGCAACTGACCTCACCGAAGCCTCCATTTCACTTATGGAGGATGAGGTATCCTCAGTTGCGCGCAGCTGCTGCTCGGCTGAGTTCCTTACCTTCTCTGAGGCTACGGACAACTTTCCGGATATGGAAACCACTTCCTGGGACGCCGTATTGACCCCTCTCACCGTTTCCTGCATCCCCTCTATAAACTTGTTAAACCAGGTACCAAGCTTCCCTACTTCGTCTTCCGACTTTACAACAAGCCTCTTCGTCAGGTCCCCCTCACCTTCGGCAATATCCTTGAGCATCTCAACGGTCTCATTTATTGGTATTAATATGGAACGGCTGATTAAAATAATAACTATGCTCCCTGCAATTAAGAAAACGACTATCACCGTCACCATCATCAGCCTTGCAGAATCCTTGACACTGCGCAGTTCTGCCTTTTTTCCAGTAACTGTCTTTGCAATCCCTGCCCTGAAGGCGCGTACTTTATCAATTGCAGGCGCTGCATATTCATAATCCATTTTTTCCATTAACTCCCCGAGTCCCTTTTCCGTGTGGTCCTTGCTAAATATCTGATACGAAATATCCCTTACTCCAGCGTAAAGTACCTCGATTTCCTTGGCGGCTTCCTTTTCTTCCATTGCAAAATACTGGTTTTTCTTGATCTTTGACAGGACTGCCTTAACCTCCTCATCTAATCTATCGAATTCATCCTTATATCCACGATTCCCGGTGATGATATAATCATTCCCCGGCATAATGGCGGCACTGACGGCCAATTGCAGGTCATCCATTAATACAAGGTTGTCCATCTGGACCTCCAGGCTTTCCACCATCACGTCGCTCTTTTTCTGGAGCCAAAAACTAGAACCCACTATAGCTGCAAAAACCAGGAAAGCTCCAGCTGTGAGAAACGCCAACTTCGCCTTGATACTAAACATATTAAACCTCCTTTGGCATTGACTATCATGTAAAAACGCGTCTAAATTCGCTCTGTCACTTATTTTTCTTTCCCTTAATAGCCGCCTGGGCAGCGGAAAGTCTTGCAATAGGAACCCTGAATGGAGAGCAGGAGACATAGTCAAGACCATTTCTATGACAGAATTCAACGGAAGCAGGGTCTCCGCCGTGCTCTCCGCAGAGGCCAAGCTTTAACTTCGGCCGTGTTGCCCTCCCCTTTTCAGCCGCCATCTTTATAAGCATACCTACACCGTCCTGGTCAAGGGACTGGAAGGGGTCGGCCTTGAATACACCTGCCTTCCTCTCATCCACGTAATCAGGAAGGAACCTTCCGGCGTCATCCCTCGACATACCCAGGGTAAGTTGGGTCAGGTCGTTGGTCCCGAAGGAGAAGAACTCCGCCACCTCTGCTATCCTGTCGGCAAGCAAGGCTGCCCTTGGAACCTCTATCATTGTTCCCACAAGGTATTCCACCATCACGCCCTTTTCGGCAATAACGGCCTCCGCCACCTCTCTTGTTTTTGTCTCAAGCACCTTGAGCTCCTTCTTGTCAATGACGAGGGGATGCATGATCTCAGGGAACACCTTGCTTCCGGTGCCCTGGCACTCGCATGCTGCCTCTATAATGGCCCTCACCTGCATCTCCAATATCTCAGGATAACTGATGGAGAGCCTGCATCCCCTGTGGCCTAGCATCGGGTTGGCCTCATGAAGCCTTTCAACCCTCCGACTCACATGTTCATATGTGACACCTATCTTATCAGCCAGTTGCCTCTGTTCATGCTCAGTATGCGGGACAAACTCGTGAAGAGGAGGATCTATAAGCCTTATGGTAACCGGCTTTCCGTCCATGGCCTTGAATATCCCCTTGAAATCCTCCCTCTGGAAGGGCAAAAGCTTCGACAGAGCCGTTCTTCTGTGTTCCACGGTGTCTGCTATGATCATCTCCTGGATGGCAAGGCGCCTCTCCTCTGTATCAAAGAACATGTGCTCCGTCCTGCAAAGTCCTATTCCTTCGGCGCCGAGCCTCACACCATTCTGTGCATCATACGGCGTATCTGCATTGGTCCTGACTCCAAGCCTTCTAAACTCATCCGCCCATTTCATCACGGTATAGTACTCATCAGGGAATTCCGGTTTTATAAGGCTCAAGGAGGTCTGGTAGATATTGCCGTTGGAGCCGTTAATAGTTATCTCTTCCCCTTCCTTGAATTCCTTATCCCCTATGCTCATCACCTTCTTGATGTAATCTATGTAAAGGGCATCACACCCCACAATGCAGCACTTACCCCAACCACGGGCCACGACTGCTGCATGGGAAGTCTTCCCGCCGGTAGCGGTCAGAATGCCCTGTGCCGCATGCATCCCGCCTACGTCTTCAGGGCTTGTCTCCCTCCGGACAAGGATGACTTTCCTGCCGTTGGCGGCCCACTCCTCCGCATCTTTGGCTGTAAATACTATCTGACCGGCCGCAGCCCCGGGAACTGCATCAATCCCGCTGCCAAGATACTTTGCCTCAAGCTCGTCCTGTGAGATATTCGGGTCTATGACAGGGTAGAAGAGCCCTTCTATGTCCTTGTCTGTTACACGAAGCAGGGCCTCTTCCCTGGTTATGAGCCCCTCGTTCACCATATCAAGCGCTATTTTGAACGCAGCCATAGGAGAGCGCTTACCTGAGCGGCACTGGAGTATGTAGAGTTTTTCCTCCTCTACAGTGAATTCTATGTCCTGCATGTCTTTGTAATTTTTCTCCAGCTTCAGCCGGACATCACAGAGCTGTTCATATATCCTGGGCATTTTTAAGTTAAGCTCGCTCAGATGTATCGGTGTCCTGATACCTGCCACCACATCCTCACCCTGTGCATTCATAAGCAGGTCCCCATAGAAGGTGTTTTCTCCGTTATTAGGATCTCTAGTAAAGCAGACGCCTGTACCGGATGTCTCCCCTTTGTTCCCGAAGACCATCTGCACTATGTTCACAGCAGTCCCCTTGAGACCTGTTATCTTTTCTATCTCCCTGTAGGTTACGGCCTTATCAGCCATCCAAGATCCGAATACGGCATCTATGGCCCCCCACAGCTGCTCAATTGGCTCCTGGGGGAAATCCTTCCCAGTATGTTTCTTATAGACACCCTTTAGCAGCGGGATCAACTGTTCAAGCTCCGCCTCATTCACATCTGTATCAAGGGCCTTATGCCCCTTTGGGATATTCAGCCTCGCCCTTGTCTTATTCTCCTTTATATCATCAAACTTGTGGTCAAACTCCTCCCTTGGGATCCCAATGGCAATGGCCCCGTACATGACGATAAAACGCCTGTATCCATCCAGGGCAAAGCGGCGGTTATTGGTCTTCCTGGCAAGCCCCTCAACTGATTTGTCATTCAGTCCAAGGTTTAGAACGGTCTCCATCATTCCCGGCATGGAGCGGGCAGCGCCGGAGCGGACAGAGACCAGGAGAGGGTCGTTGGCATCGCCCAGCTTCTTCCCAACAAGGGTCTCAAGCCTTTCAAGGTGTTCCCTGACCTCCTTATCAAGACCGTCAGGATATTTCCTCTTGTTCTTGTAGAACTGGTCGCAGACCTCAGTGGTGATGGTAAACCCTGCGGGTACAGGCAGGCCAAGGTTGGTCATCTCTGCAAGACCGGCCCCTTTTCCTCCAAGGAGTTCCTTCGCGTCACCTTTGCCTTCAGCCTTTCCACCACCGAAGAAATAGACATACTTCTCTGCCATTAGAAAACCTCCTGAAACTTTATTAGTGGCCGGTGGCCAGATGTCGGTGCT
The DNA here is from genome assembly GCA_016844545.1 of Deltaproteobacteria bacterium. Lineage (GTDB taxonomy): Bacteria > Desulfobacterota > JAENJC01 > JAENJC01 > JAENJC01 > JAENJC01. Next base: position 4,514 of record JAENJC010000049.1, read on the forward strand.
CGGTTTAACTGACCCCTGACCACTGATCACTGACCACTGGTAGTTGTAATCTTTGAAAAATCTGCAATCCCTGAAAAGATGTCAGAAACTCCCCATAAAAGGGCAAGCCTGTTGTTCTTTATCTTCTCATCCTTGTCCATTACCAGAACGTCATCGAAGAAGGCATCTACAGGTGCCTTTAGATGTGACACATGTTCGAGCGCTTCTGTAAAATTTTCTTTTTCGAAAGATAAAGATATAGTAGTCTTGGCACTAGCTGAAGCATCATAAAGCTCTTTCTCGGCCGGAGGTCCAAACAGTGAAGGGTTGACAGACGTCCTTACCGTTCCCTTTGTGATGTTGACGGCTCTCTTAAAGGCTATTGCCAGAGGCTCAAAATCAGGCATCTTCTTAATCTCAGAAAGGGCCTTAACAATCTTTACAGACCTGACGATATCATCAAAATTAGCGGACAGCACTGCATCAACTACATCTGCAGGATCTCCATTCCCTGTCAGGAGGTTCAGAAGTCGGACTCTCATATACTCCATGACCTCTTTTTTTACGTCTTCGGCAGGCCTTGTAATCTTGCCGCTCAAAAGTTCTATCGCCTTATCTGCAAGCCTTGAGATTGAAACCCTGTAGTTTCTTGTCAGTATGATGTTAATAATCGCTATGGTATGTCTTCTAAGGGCAAAAGGATCGGTTGCGCCGGTTGGGATCTGGCCTATGCCAAAACAGCCGCAGATAGTATCAATCCTGTCTGCTATGCTTAAAATAGCCCCGGCATCGCTCACAGGAACACCATCCTCCGCAAATCGAGGCAGATAATGGTCATAGATAGCTGCGGCAACATCCGCATCCTCATTGGCAACACGGGCATACTCCCTGCCCATGATACCTTGAAGCTCAGGGAATTCACCTACCATACCTGTCACAAGGTCGGCCTTGCAAAGGTATGCGGCTCTTGAAACTGTTTCTTTTACTTCCGGCTTTAAGATATCCGCCAGAAATTCAGCGATACTCTTAAACCTCTCCATCTTTTCATAGACAGTGCCCAACTTGGCCTGAAAGACTACGCCTTTCAGCTTCTCCACCCTTTTCTCTAAAGGTATCTTCTTGTCCTCGTTATAGAAAAAGGCAGCGTCGGAAAGCCTTGCCCTGAGAACTCTTTCATTTCCTTTTCTCACCACATCTATATCTTTAGCCGCAGTGTTGCTTACGGCTATAAAATAAGGCAACAGCTTACCGCTCTCCCTGTTCTTCACATAAAAATACTTCTGGTGTTTCTTCATTGACGTGATGAGGACTTCCTCCGGCAAACTCAGGAACTCTTCATCAAAACTTCCCATCAATCCGACAGGATACTCAACCAGGTAATTTATAGTTTCAAGAAGGTCAAGGTAAGTAACTGTCTCAAAGAGGTCTTCGGTCACGATCTTTAGGCCTGAAACAGATGCATCCAGTTTATTAACCTGTTCCATGATCATCTCTTTTCTCTTGTCCTGGTCCACTATCACAAAGGCTTTTTCGGTCTTGTCCAGATAATCCGCAAGGCCGCTTACCTTGAACGTCCCAGGCGCCATAAAACGGTGTCCACGAGACTCATTTCCGCTTTTTACTTCTCCAAAGGAGAATGGGACTACATCTCCGCCAAACAGGGCGACAATCCAGTGGATAGGCCTTGCAAACCTTACATCCAAGTCTCTCCAGCGCATAGACTTCCTAAAATGGATGGACGATATGAGCCTTGGAAGCACTTCCTCCAAAAGGTCAGCTGTTGGCCGCCCCTTCTCCTCTTTCTGAACCGCCAGATATTCACCCTTTGGAGTTTCTACGACTTTAAGTTGAGAGGGATCAACACCCTGGGACCTCACAAAACCTTCGGCAGCCTTGGTCAGGTTCCCTTTGTCGTCATAGGCTGCCTTCTTTGCCGGCCCCATCACCTGGATGGAGATATCCTCCTGCCTATCGGCAACATCGGAAACGGAAAGGACAAGCCTCCTCGGAGTCCCAAAGATCTTTACCTCGCAGTGCTTGATACGCAGGGAGGAAAGCTCCTTTCTAATAAGGGCATCCATCTCCTCAAGGGCCTTGGGAACAAACCCTGCTGGAATCTCCTCTGTGCCTATCTCTAAGAAAAGCTCTTTCAAATCCACCTCAAAAACCTTAACTCCCCTCGCTCCCCCTCTTAAATTAAGAGGGGGAGCGAGGGGGCGTTATTCTATTTCTTCAATAGCGGAAACCCCAGCGTCTCCCTCTGCCTTAGATATCCTTCAGCGCATAGCCTTGCCATATTCCGTACCCTTCCAATAAACCTCGTCCTCTCAGTCACACTTATGGCCCCTCTTGCGTCAAGGAGGTTGAAGGTGTGGGAACACTTCAGACAATAATCGTATGCAGGGAGCACAAGCCCGGTCTTTATAAGCCTCAAGGCCTCGGCCTCATACATATCGAAAGCCTTGAAGAGCATCTCCACATCTGCCTCTTCAAAGTTATATTTGGAAAACTCAACCTCTGTCTGATAGTGGACAGCTCCGTACTTTATCCCATGCCCCCATTCTATATCGTAGACATTATTGATTCCCTGGAGATACATGGCAAGCCTCTCAACACCGTAGGTGATCTCTGCGGATACAGGTTTGAGGTCTATCCCCCCCGCCTGCTGAAAGTAGGTAAACTGGGTTATCTCCATCCCATCGAGCCACACCTCCCAGCCCAATCCCCAGGCGCCAAGGGTCGGGGACTCCCAGTCGTCCTCAACAAACCGGATATCGTGACCCATAGGGTCTATCCCTATGGTCTTAAGGCTTTCAAGGTAAAGCTCCTGGATATTGGAAGGCGAGGGCTTCATTATCACCTGGAACTGGTAGTAGTGCTGGAGGCGGTTTGGATTTTCACCGTACCGCCCGTCGGTAGGTCTCCTTGATGGCTCCACATAAGCCACATTCCAGGGCTCTGGCCCAAGTACCTGAAGAAATGTTGAGGGATTAAATGTCCCAGCCCCAACCTCAATATCATAAGGCTGACGGATGAGACATCCTTTTTTTGCCCAGTAATTCTGGAGAGAAAGGATCAGTTCCTGAAAGGTCAATTATTACCTCAAAAATTGTATACAATTTGAAAAGATTTGGCCGAAAATAGCACTTTTGTGGGTTTGTGTCAAGAGAATTCAGGGGAGCTGCAATACCAATTCGCATTCAAATAAAAACTTTTGAATGCTCAGGTATAATACCAAGTAAGCTTTCATTAAGCTCAATAGTGGCTG
>JAENJC010000209.1 GCA_016844545.1 Deltaproteobacteria bacterium
GTCCTTGACCTCTTTCTTCAGAGCCCTTATCGCCCTCTGGACTATCCCGTCCGGGTTACAGGCCTCAGAACCGACTTCGTCCTTCTTCTTTTCATCAGGTATACCGAACAGGATTACCGCCGGGATTCCGAGGGATTTGGCCTCTGTTACCTCCCTGACAAGGTTGTCTATGGATAGCCTGTAGTTCCCTGGCATGGAAGATATCTCGCTCTTAACCCCCTCTCCCTCTGTCACAAAAAGAGGGTAGATAAGGTTGTCAACCGACAGCCTGGTCTCCCTTACCATCCTCCTTAAATTCTCATTCATCCTCATCCGCCTTGGGCGATATTCCGGAAAAAACATCTTAAACCTCCTGTCTAAAAAAGAAGCTGAGAAGCTGAGAAGATAAGAAGATGAGATTTAACTTCTCACCCTCTCAATTTCAGTCTTTAATGTGTTGTCCTGCTGATTACCTCTGTCTGAGGCCTTGCAACCTGTATCTCTCCATGAATCCTCTCGTAGTTGATTACATTCTCCTGGAGGGCCATGAGGAACTGTTTGGCGTGCTGTGGTGATGTTATAATCCTTGCCCTTACAGGGGCCGAGTCCTTTCCTGGGACAGCCATGGCAAAGTCAAATATGAACTCGTTTGGAGAATGAACAACTGCGGCAAGGTTAGAGTAAACTCCCCCCTCTATCTCCGGCTTTATCTCGAACGTTATCCCTACAGGTTTTTCTGTCATAAATTTTCTCCTTTATAATAATCAACGATGGCCTCAGCTAAAGCCGGTATTGTGTAGTTTTTCGGCATTATCGCTGTCTCGATGCCATACTTCCTGGCAGTCTCCGCAGTTATCGGTCCGATGCTTGCCACTTTCACGTCCTTAAGGAACCTTATCCCTACTCCCTCATCAAACATCTGCAGAAAATTGGTTACTGTTGAGGAACTGGCAAAGGTGACTGCATCGATCTTGCCCTGCTTGAATAAATCCATTATATTCTCTGTCTTGCCCTCGGGTCTTACGGTTTTGTAGGCTGTGACAACATCAACAGCAGCACCCATTCTGACAAGCTCATCGGGAAGTATCTCCCTTGCCACCTCAGCCCTTGGAATAAGTATCCTCATCCCCTTCACATCTCCAAGCCCTTCTATAATACCTTCTGCCCTGTATTCCTTTGGGACAAAATCCAATCTTAGGCCCAGATCCTCTATCTCGGATGCGGTCTTAGGTCCTATGGCGCAGAGCTTAATACCCTTCAGGTCCCTTACGTCCCTGCCGTTGGCCTTCAGCCTTTCAATAAAATACTTTACTCCATTTACGCTTGTGAATATCGCCCAGTGATAACTATCAAGCCTTTCTATGGCGGAGTCAATAGCATCCCATGAAGCCGGGGGCACTATCCTGATGGTAGGGAACTCGACCACACAGGCTCCCTCTCTCTCCAATATCTCAGTGAAGTCCGACGCCTGCTCTCTTGCCCTGGTTACGACAATCCTCTTCCCAAACAAAGGTCTTGTATCAAACCATCTTAACTTTCCCCTCAATGATACCACACCGCCAACGACTGCAACTGCCGGTGGTTTAAAATTGGCAGTCTTTGCCTTTTCGGCAATATCGTCCACGGTCCCTACCAATGTTTCCTGTTCAGGGGTGGTTCCCCATCGGATAAGAGCAACCGGCGTTTTTGGATCACGGCCGTTATCCATAAGCTTCTTCATGTTCTGTTCCAGGTTGGCCATACCCATGAAGAATACTATGGTTCCTACTCCAGTTGCAATCCTATCCCAGTAGAGGTTTGACTCCGCCTTTGTCGGATCTTCATGCCCTGTTATAAATGTTGCGGTTGTTGTAAAGTCACGGTGTGTTATAGGGATACCGGCATATGCAGGGGCCGCAATACCTGCAGTAACACCCGGAACAACCTCAAAGGGGATGCCGGCTTCTGCCAAGGCCTCAGCCTCTTCTCCACCGCGGCCAAATATAAAGGGGTCTCCACCTTTTACCCTTGCTACAACCTTTCCGTCGCTGGCTTTCTGAATCAGGATGTCATTTATCTCATCCTGAGGCAATGTATGGCAGCCGCCCCTCTTGCCTACGTAAATGACCTCTGCGCCATCCTTTGCATACTCAAGGAACTTCTTGTTGGCCAGATAGTCATATACCAAAACATCCGACCCCTTAATTTTTTCTATCGCCTTGATGGTGATAAGGCCCGGATCACCAGGCCCTACACCAACGAGGTAAACTATCCCCTGCACCTAAAACGCCCTCCCGTAGACCTCTTCGAGGATCTCTTTTGCCCCCATTGAAAGAAGCCTATCTCCAAGCTCGGCGCCGATTCTTTCGTAATCGACTGCGTTACCTTCTACAGTATCTTTCACTATCCTTTTACCATCAATGCTTCCAACAAGGCCCCTCAGGGTAATCTTCCCGTCCTTTACGGTGGCGTAGCCGGCTATCGGTACCTGACAGCCACCTTCAAGCCTTTTTAACAAGGCCCTCTCTGCCCTGACGGCAACAGCGGTTTCATAATGATTAAAGAAAGAGATTAACTCATTTACCTCTTTATCCTCTATACTGCACTCTATCCCAAGGGCCCCCTGGCCTATGGCTGGGATTGATATATCTGTTGATATATATTCCGAGACGTTGTCGGCAAGCCCCAGTCTCTTCACCCCTGCTGCAGCAAGGATAACGGCGTCGTACTGACCCTCCTTCTGCTTCCTGATCCTTGTCTCCACATTACCCCGAAGCATCTCCATCTTTAAGTCGGGCCTGTAGTGGCAGAGCTGAGTCTGGCGCCTGAGTGAGCTGGTGCCTATAATGGCCCCTTCCTTAAGATCTTTGAGTTTTACGCCGTTTGATATCAAGGCATCCCTGACATCCTCTCTCTCTGTTATGCATGCAAGGTGCAGCCCTGCAGGGAAGTCGGTTGGTACGTCCTTCATGGAGTGGACGGCAATGTCTACCTCTTTCCTAAGGAGAGCCTCTTCGATCTCCTTTGTAAAAAGCCCCTTTCCGCCTACCTTGGCAAGAGGGACATCAAGGATCTTGTCGCCAAGAGTCTTTATCTTTGTGAGGGTCACGGTCATTCCGGGATACTTTTCTCATTGAGCCTCCAAAATTGTAAATGTACTTAGAATATACTTCATCATCACCTTTTAAGTCAACAAAATCATCTTTCCCAACCTATGACCATGAAATGTTGAAAAACATTCATTTGCTGTGCATCTGGCGGTAAACTTCCTCAAAGGTTAATCTGGAGATATTCCTGATAGAGGACGCGTTTTTCAAACACTGAATAGGATAGTCGGGATTGTCTCTAAATGAGGAGATGTGAAGAAGCTCTTTCAGGTCTATACGGGGCCTTTCTTGATCCAGCCCCGTTCCATAGCGTATATGGCTGCCTGTACCCGCCCCTTCAGGTTCAGTTTTTTCAGGACGTGCTGGATATGTATCTTTACAGTGCTCTCTGAAAGGCTAAGTTCAACAGCAACATCTTTATTGGTCATCCCTTCTGCCACCAGCA
>JAENJC010000003.1 GCA_016844545.1 Deltaproteobacteria bacterium
TACCGTCCCGAAGGTCATAAACAGGAGGATGAATATAAGGAGCAGTGCAATGGGGACCACTATCCGCAGACGTTTCGCCGCCGAGATCATCTGCTCGAACTGGCCTCCCCAGGCTGTCCAGTAGCCTGGAGGAACAGGGACGCTCAGGCTGATTGCCTTTTGCGCATCCTCCACAAATGACCCGATGTCCCGGCCTCTGACATTGGCCGTTACCACAACCCGCCGTTTGCCGTTCTCCCTGCTTATCTGATTCGGTCCCTGTTCTATGGCGACCTCTGCGATTGCGCCGAGAGGGATGTATGCAGGACGAGGTTCTAAGCCTGAAGGTCCGGCGTTCCGGGGAATGAGGATGGGGATGCGCTTCAGCGCCTCCATATCGTTGCGCTTATGCTCCGGCAGACGGACTATGAGATCGAACCGCCTGTCTCCCTCAAAGACCTTGCCTGCGCTCTTTCCGCCGAAGGCGACTTCAATAACTTCCTGGACGTCGGAGATATTCAGGCCGTAACGGGCCATCTCGCTGCGGTTTATTTTAACGGTCATTACAGGGAGTCCAGTGACCTGTTCAACCTTGACGTCCGACGCACCAGGAAGCTTTTCAAGGACGCTGGAGATATCTTTCCCGACGGCAAGCAGCGTATCCATGTCGTCTCCAAAGACCTTAACCGCCACATCGCTTCTGACCCCTGCTATAAGCTCGTTGAAGCGCATCTGTATAGGCTGGGTCAACTCATAGTTGTTGCCTGGGACCTTGCTGATGGTATCCTCTATCGTGCGAACGAGTTCGCTCTTGGGTTTGCGCGGGTTGGCCCACTCCGACCTTGGTTTAAGCATTATGAAGTTGTCGGAAACACTGGGAGGCATCGGGTCGGTGGCTATGTCGGCCGTCCCTATCTTGGCAAATACGGTATCAACCTCCGGGATTTCCTTTATCTTCTTTTCAAGCAGGTGCTGCATTTCTACGGATTGGGAAAGGCTTGTGCCGGGGATGCGCAAGGCATGGAGCGCAAAATCCCCCTCGTCAAGACTTGGGATAAATTCGCTCCCCATCTTTCCGGCAACGAGTCCGCTCAGGATGACGACAACCGCCGCGAATGCGACCATTGCCGGCCTGTATTCCATGGCGAAGTCCAGGGTCGGGACATATATCCTTTGGGCTGTCCGCATCAGGATATTCTGCTTTTCCGAAAGCTTTCCGGTAAGGAATATGGCAACAGCGGCGGGGACAAATGTTATGGACAACACGGCAGCCCCCAGGAGGGCTGCGACAACAGTGAACGCCATCGGATGGAACATCTTCCCCTCCACGCCGGTCAGGCTCATTATAGGCAGATAGACAACCATAATGATCATCTGCCCGAACAGGATCGCCCTCCGGGACTCCATGGACGCTTCCAGAACGGTATCTAATCTCTCAGTGGGGGCCAGGTTCCGCCCAAGCCGGTGTTGTTCCTCAGAAAGCCGTCTGACGCAGTTCTCGACTATGACCACAGCTCCGTCAATTATGATCCCGAAATCCAGGGCGCCGAGGCTCATAAGATTTGCGCTTACCACGGTGTCTATGGCTTTGTCAACAAGGATGGTGCGGTTGTATACAGTTTTGGCAACGACACCCTCCGGCAGGGTGTTGTTTATCCCGGCCATCTTATCTGCTACCCGCTGGGAGACGGTACGGCTGTTCTCGCCTATCAGCATGAATACGGTCCCGAGGACCGTCTCCTTCCCATCTTTGGTTGCCGCCCCAGTGCGCAGCTCCTTCCCTATTCCGACATCCGCGACATTCCTGATATAAACCGGAGTGCCGTTATGGTTGCCGACGATGATATCCCTTATGTCATCCATGTTCATGACCTGCCCTGGGGCTCGTATCAGATACTGCTCCCCGCTCTTCTCTATGTATCCGGCGCCTATATTGGAATTGTTGCTGCCAAGGGCATTGAGGACATCCCTGAATGTCAGGCCGTATGCGATAAGTTTTTCAGGGTCAGGGGTGACATGGAACTGCCTCTCATAGCCTCCGATAGTGTTGACCTCTGTTACCCCGGGGACATTGCGGAGCTGGGGCTTGATGATCCAGTCCTGGATGGTCCGCAGGTCGGCAGGGGTGTATTCCATGCCGTCGGGCTTGCGCGCCCCTTCCATGGCCTCTACAGACCACATGAAGATTTCACCGAGGCCGGTTGCAATCGGCCCCATAGTCGGTTCAATGCCGGGCGGAAGACTGCCTTTGGCCTCCTGTATCCGTTCATTAATAAGCTGTCGGGCGAAGTATATGTCTGTGCCGTCTTCAAATATGACGGTCACCTGAGAGAGGCCATAGCGGGATACGGAGCGCGTCTCTTTAAGTCCCGGCAGGCCAGCAAGAACGGTTTCCACAGGGAACGTGATCCTCTGCTCCGCTTCCAGAGGCGAAAATCCCGGAGCTTCGCTGTTGACCTGCACCTGGACATTGGTTATATCCGGCACAGCGTCAATTGGAAGCCGCTGATAGTTGTATATCCCCAAAACCGCTACCGCCAGCGTGGCCATGATAACGAACCACCGGTGACGGATGGAAAATTTCAATATATGTTCAATCATGTTAATCTCCTTAATTACTCAGGTTGTTTAGACTATAGTCTATTAGGACTTCGCAAAGGCTGAGCTTTGTGTGATCTCGCATGTTTCATCCTCCCTATCCACCTAAATACCTACAGACTATCCACCTTAGTAGTTCTAATTAGTGGTCGTGGCTTGCCCCTGCCTTGCCGAGTTCGGCCTTGATTACGAAGCTGTTATGCGAAGCGTATTTTTCCCCTGGAGCCAGCCCGCTCACTACCTCAACCTGCTGTCCGTCGCTCCTTCCAAGTTCCAGCGGTCTTGCCTCAAAGATATCCCCGTAACGGACAAAGACAACGGACCAGTCACGAAAGGTTTGTATAGCCTCAGTCGCCACGGCTACCGGCGCCTTTTTTTCCTCCAGGACTACCTCAACTGTCGCAAAGAGCCCCGGGCGCCACTCTCCATTCGGGTTCGGGATATCCACATAGGCCTTGGCAGACCTGGTCTGCTCGCCCACCAGCGGGCCTATATACGATACCTTCCCCGCCGATTTAAGTCCCACGGCGGAAGCCTTCACATTTACCCTCTGGCCTGCCGTGACTGTGCCCAAGTCATTTGCATACACAGTTATCTCGCACCATAAAGTGGAAAGGTCCGCCACAACGAACATATCAAAGTCCTCCTTAACGGCCTCGCCTATGGAGATGTTCTTTTCTATGACCACGCCGTCTAACGGGGAAGTAATCTCGTATCGCGTAAGTGTTTTATTGCTGAACGGGACCCTGACCTCGTTCTGTATGACATCACCTTCCGGCTCTACGGAAAGCATCTTGATCTCCCCGGCTGAAACTCCGAGAGACACAAGCTTTTGAAGGGCGACCTGTTTTGAGATTTCAGCCTCTTCCAGATTATGCCTGCTTGCAAGGTAGTCCTCTTCAGCAGATACCTTTTTTTTCCAGAGTCCTTCCTCACGCACAAAAGAAGACTGGGCGAAATGGAGGCGGTGTACCGACTCGATATACTCCCTCTTTGCCTCTGCCAGTTCGCGACTGTCTATGACGGCTATGACCTCTCCCTTTTTCACCCTGTCTCCCAAATTTTTGCGGACCTCTGTAACAACTCCTGATAATCGCGGGACGATATGGGCAACCCTGTTTTTGTTGAGTACAACCTCGCCGGGCAGTTCCAGGGTAGTTCTGATTGAGGCAGGGCCTGCCGTTTTTATTTCAATCTCCGCTGCCGCCGCTATCTCCGGGGCCATCTCAACCCTTCCTTCTATCTGGGAATATTCCCATTTAGAGCTTTTTCCCTTATACTCAGCGAATATCTTCACATCAAAAGAATGCGGCTCTTCCACCATTTTATCGCTACGGAGGTAATCCCCCTCCTTCCTGAACGATATCTTGTCAACCCTGCCTCCGAGCCGGTGCAGCTCGATTGTCAGCCTCACCTCTTCAGGATTTACCTTGTTCTCTTTCTCAAAGGCATAGACCCTGAACTGGGGAGGGACCCCCTTTTCATAGATTGTGACCTCTACCCTGAAATCAGCATCAGAAAACAGCTTACCGCCATGAGGTCCTTTGGCTTGCTCCTCATCCTCTTTGTGACCGCCACGATCTCCGTGAGGGTCGCCAACAACTCCCGGTTTTTCCATGCGCATTAAGTAGAATGCCGAGACAAGCCCCGCTATGATGACAACGGCTATCATAATTGTGTTTTTTAACTTCATCTTGTCTTCTCCTTTTGCTGTTGTTCAATATTGGTTCTCTTTGTAATAACCGTTTCTCCGATCAATTGCTCTACATCGGCAACAGCAAGATGGTAGCCTGTCAATGCCTTGATGTAGTGAAGTCTGACATCGAAGAGCGTCCGCTGGGCATCCAGGACATCCAGGTAGCCGAACTTCCCCATGCGGTACCCTTCCATCGTTGCATCGTAAGAGCTTTGCGCTCCAGGCAGCATATTCTCTCTCAGGGTCGTGACTTCAACATAAGCTATCGAAATGGACTTGAACGCTTCTGCAAGGAGCGTCGCCGCCTTGACCTCTGCGGCCCGCCGTTCTTCTTCAGCCTTTGAGAGCAAAAGACGGGATTCAAGCACCCCGCCCTGATTGCGGTTAAATATCGGGAGCGGTATGGTTACGCCTACGATAACGGAATTTTCATCGTAGTCCGTAAACCTTCTGTATCCCGCGTTTACTGAAATATCCTGAACAACCTTTGACCTTTCCAGGTCTATAACCGCCTTGCGCTGTGATATCTCCGCTTCACTGCGGACGACATCAGGATTATTGGATAGACGCGCGGTCAATTGTTCAATAGGAGGCACAGGCGCAATCTGGTCCTCCATATCTCCGACTGCTGTTTCAAAACGGGGGCTTACACTCCCCCACATTGATGAGAGGCGATTCCGGGATGAGGCCAATTCAAGTTTGGCGCGCTCCTGCTCGACCATGACGGAAGATAGGGCAATGCCCGCCTTTGTCTCTTCAACAGGGGACACCTTTCCTGCCATGACCCTTTCAGAAACTGTTTTTACGACCTGCCGGGCAAGTCCGGCCATCTCTTCCGCAAGGGCCAGATGGCGCTGGGCACTCAGTGTCTTGATAAAGGCCATTGAAACTTCCGACAGTACCTCGATGCGCTTTTTCTCATAATCCTTTTCTGCAAGGTCTTGAGAGAGATAAGCGGTCCTGGTTCTTGCAGACCTTTTCCCTCCAAGCTCTATCAACTGACTGAGCTGTATGGTGGTCTGTACCCCGCCGGTAACCTCCTTTGCCCCTCCTATATTTTCAACCACTGCGCTTATCTCAGGGTTGGGTATAAGCCGGGATTGAATGACCCTTGCATCGGCTGCGCGCTTTTCCAGGGAAAATGCAGCCAGTTCAGGGTTATTGACAAGGGCATGGGCAAGGGCATCCGTAAGCGTAATAGATCCTTCCGGCTCTTTTATCCCGACGGTTTTTCTTATCGCTTCATCCTGAATGATTATTGATTGAGAGATATTGAGACCTTCATCAGTCCAGGCGATATCACAGGTGAATACCGCCATTAAAGCAACATTTATAAATATTAATATGGTTTTTGTAGGCATTTTTCCTCCGAAACAATACTTCGAATCTCTCCATCACATGGGAAACGCATAAAGCGCGGTCGCAAGACGCGGATTTCCCAAATATGGAAGTTATACTGAGCCTCTTGCAAATCTCCTTATTTGTCATTCCCGAAGTGTTTAATCGGGAATCCATAAGGGCTTTTTCCTGGACTCCGGCTAAAATCCTGCCAGAATGACATGATAAAAAAATACTTTTGCAAGAAGGCTCATACCGGTAAATGATTGTTTTTCGGGGATATCAGATCAGTAAAACAGTGGTGTGATGAGATATAAGCGTGGTGTTGACTTCCGGATATGGCTTTGAGATAAAACCTCCGGGGGAAAATTTATATGGAGCCGGGGTCATATAGGATATGACTGTCGGGGAAAAGATTTTTGGAATTTCAACAGTTCTTATTGCGTCAGTTGCCTGCCAGCAACACAAATCAGCATGGAATTCATGGCCTGAATGATGGTCCGCGTCAAGGACGTCCGTAGTCCTATCCAGCAAGCTATGTCCATATTCTTCAGAATCTGCTACTGCCCTGCAATTATTATTTTCTTCGGAATGGGAAAGTAGCAGATGGATTTCGCCATGCTCAAAGGTCAAGGATACATTGTGTAAACCGTCAACAACCTTCAATAAAACCGGCAGAGACAACGAACTTTTTGTCCCTGCAAGGGGCAATGTAAGAATGAAAAGCCATACCAGCAGTTTCCCAACCTGGTATCGCTTAATTATTCGAGTTGCTCTCACCTGAATTAGCCCTCGCACTAATATGAATTCATATCTTTTGTGTGGACATCTGACAATATATAAGATTTATCATGCTGTCAACTGAAATGACATATAGCTTAAGTATTAGCCCTTACAGAACGATACCAATTTGCCCCGGAGCTCGAAGATGCCGATGACCAAAATCATGAGACAGTAATCAGGTTAAACATGTGCTATAATTCAGTTCAGTTATGGAGAGCAAACGCTACAACGCCTTTTCTGAGGAGCTAAAGAGGGTCTTTGGATGCAGGGTACACAGGATCTCTATTGACGCTGGGCTCACCTGCCCGAACAGGGACGGTGCCCTTGGGACTGGTGGGTGCATATACTGCGGCGGCAGGGGGTCAGGGTCATTCGGGATCGCCCGCGGGCTCTCGGTTGCCGGACAGATAGAAGACGGGAAAGAGATCATGGTAAGGAAATACAAGGCTAAGAAGTTTATTGCTTACTTCCAGGCCTATTCCAATACGTATGAATCTGCGGAGCGTCTAAAGGGGCTTTATGATGAGGCGCTTTCTGTCAACGATGTCGCCGGGCTCATAGTTGCAACGCGTCCTGATTGCCTTCCGCCTGAGATATTGGACATGATGGAAGAATATGTCGATAAAACCTATTTCTGGATGGAGCTGGGCCTTCAATCCGTATATGATCGAACACTGCGTTTTATAAACAGGGGGCACACCTTCGCAGCATTTACTGATGCTGTAAAGAGGTGCAAAGAAAGGGGAATAAGGGTTTCCGCTCACGTTATCCTTGGTCTGCCGGGGGAAAGCAGGGACGAGATGCTTGCTTCTGCCTCTGTAATAAACGATATGGGGATAGAAGGAATAAAACTCCATCTTTTGCATGTCATGAAGGATACCGCTCTGGCGGGGCTATATGAAAAAGGTGAAGTCAGGGTCATGGAGAGAGACGAATATGTCGAACTGGTCTGTGACTATCTGGAAAGGTTGAGACCTGAGGTCTTTGTACAGCGGATGACAGGTGATGGAGGGCGTGATTATCTGATTGCGCCTCTCTGGTCTTTGAAAAAATGGGAGGTATTGAACGCTATAGATAAGGAGTTGGAAAGGAGGGGCAGCTTCCAGGGCAAGGCTCTGACAGGGAAGTCAAATCATTTCAGCAATTCCAAAAGCCTTTCACCAAACTTCTTTGCTGATTCCGGGCCGCAGCCTGTAATCAATTTCCCGTCAACCTCCACGTCTGCACCTGTATAAACGGCTCCGCCTCTATTAAGGCTTTCCGAACCACTATGAAAAACGGTGGCCCTTTTACCTTTTAAAATTCCTGCATTGGCAAGAATTACAGGAGCGATACATATGGCGCCGTATACCTTTCCCTTTTGTGCCGCCTCTTTGGCAAGCCTTTGTGCCACAGGATCATGGAAATACTGCTCAGCGCCGCCGCCACCGATAAAGATCAATGCATCGAGCTTGTCCGTGTCTATCGAATCAATAAGTATATCAGGCGTGACTTTAAGGCCAAGCTTCCCTGTAGCCTCACCTGTCGTTGTAGAAGCAGTAACAACCTTTATCCCTGCCTTGCTCAGGATATCTTTAGGAACCTGATATTCCTCATCCCTGAAAATCTTCTCTGCAATAACCAGGACAACAGTCTTCATGTGGGCATCTCCTTTATTATGCGATATTATAAGGGAGACAAGACCCCAAAGTCAATTACTTCACATAGACTTAAGGGTATGAAGTTGTTGTAATCATGCCATTCTTCTGCTATCTTTGCGTTTGTTGGAGGCAGCAGGTGACCAAAAAGATTCTTTTGATTATATTACCAGTATTTATCATACTCGCCGGGTTCTATTTCCTGTTCAGAGTTAAACCTGTTGACGTGACGGTTTTCAGGGTTAAAAAAGGAGAGGTAGAATCAACGGTTACAGCCACAACCACCGGGACGGTACAGGCGAGGGCACTGTCAAAGATATCTTCTCAGCATACCGGTAGGATAAAACGGATATTAAAAAGGGACGGTGAGAGGGTAAAAAAAGGTGAGACCCTGCTTGAGATTGAAAACAACGATGCAAATGCCCAGTTGAGGCTGGCCGAGGCTAACCTTAGGGGCACAAAGACGGAATTGAGCCAGCTTCTCCTATCAAGGGATATGGTTGTCTCTCAGGCATCTTCAACGCTGAACCAGGCCAGGGCAAAACTTGACAACGCCGCGGCAAACCTTGACAGGGCAAATTCTCTTTATCCCAAAGGGATGATCTCGAAACAGGAGATGGACAGCGCAAAATCTGCCTTCGATGTGGCCCAGGCTGACTATGAATCTGCTAGGGCAAATGAGCTGCAGGGGAAGATGAAGGATGAAGAGATAAAGACTGCCGGGGCAAGGGTGGAGCAGATGGAGTCGAACCTTCAGCTTGCCGTGGTCCAGCTTGGCCGCACATATATAACAGCCCCTTATTCTGGGATTATAACGGAACTCTTCGTAGAGGAGGGGGAGCTTCTGAGTCTAAGTACGCCGGTATTGGAAATGGCTGATGAGTCTACGATGGAGGTTGACGCTGTGATTGACGAGGTGGATGTGGGCAAGCTGCGCATCGGACAGGACGTCAAGCTTACATTCGATGCCTTCAAGGAAAAGCAGTCACTTGGGAAGATATTGGAGATATCTCCATATATCACAACTACAAAGGAACAAAACAGGACGGTTAACATAAAGGTGGGAATAACTACAGGGCGAGATGGGATTATGGTCGGGATGTCTACAGATGTGGAGGTAATCACCGGAAGGGCAAAGGGCGTCCTGTATCTGCCCACAAACGCCATAATAGAAAAGGCGGACGGGCAGTTCGTCTTTGCAGCAGAAAAAGGGGTAGCAAAAGAAAAGAAGATAAAGACCGGCCTCTCCAACTGGGACACAAGTGAGGTCATAGAAGGGCTCAATGAAAGGGACGAGGTCATAACGTCCCTGGAGATAAAGAAATTTATAGACGGAATAAAGGTTAGGGTTAAAAATGATTGAGGTATCCAACCTCTCGAAATTATACTGGACCGGACATATTGAGGTGAAGGCCCTCCGGGATGTCAGCATAATGATAGGGGATGGAGAATATGTCTCGATAATGGGTCCATCAGGCTCCGGGAAGTCAACCCTGATGAACCTCCTTGGTTGCCTCGATACACCGTCATCCGGTTCCTACAGACTTGATGGACAGGAAGTCAGCGCCTTAAATGATGACGGCCTGGCAAGGATCAGAAACCTAAAGATTGGGTTTGTGTTCCAGACCTTCAACCTCCTTCCGCGCCTTACATCCATCGCCAATGTGGAACTTCCGATGATATATTCCGGCTTAAGCCGAAAGGACAGGAGGGAAAAGGCGATAGCTGCGCTGGAAAAGGTCGGCCTTGCGGATAGGATGCATCACAGGCCAAACGAACTCTCAGGTGGACAAACCCAGAGGGTCGCCGTAGCAAGGGCGCTTGTAAATAATCCATCAATAATCCTTGCGGATGAGCCAACAGGGAATCTTGACAGGGAAACAGGAAGAGACATCATCAATCTATTTCAAAAACTCAATTCAGAGTTCGGAGTTACCCTGATAATAGTGACCCATGATATAGAGGTAGGAAGGAGCGCAAAAAGGCTTATTCAGCTTGTGGATGGTGTAATTGTGCAGGATGGAAAAATTACAGATAGCTAAAGGCAGTAAACCTTACGTTACAAATTTATTCAAAATAGATTTTTAGTATCTCGTACTCTCTAACCCCTGATGGAACATTTACCTTTACAGAATCTCCTACAGGATGGCCGATCAATGCCCTTGCCACAGGTGATGTTACAGAGATCTTTCCTGCCTTCAGGTCTGCCTCATCAACCCCTACGATCCTATATTTAACTTCATCTCCAGTATCGATATCTGCCAGCGAAACGGTTGCGCCAAATACAACTTTATTGGAAGAAAGGTTTTCGGTCTCTATTACCTGGGCTCTTGCCAGCTTGTCGCCTATTTCGTTTATCCGTCCTTCGATAAAAGACTGCTTCTCCTTTGCTGCGTGATATTCAGCATTTTCGGAAAGGTCTCCGTGCGCCCTGGCCTCTGATATAGCCTGTATGACCATAGGCCTCTCAGTATACTTAAGCTTTTTCAGCTCTGCATGAAGATTCTGGTGACCCTCTTTGGTCATTGGAACACGATCAGTCATTTCAAAACTCCTTCTTTAAATAATACAATGAAAATCCCCCTTCGTCCTTTTTATAAGGAGACTTAGGGGGATCACTTATAAACTTAAAATTTAAAACTAAGGCTTATGATACTCTTGAATCGGCTTTACGTCAAGAGTTTCTCTCTTTAAGGCATCTATGGCCGATACGGCAGCCTTGGCCCCGGCAATGGTTGTATAATAAGCTATATTCTGGGTCAGGGCTGTCCTCCTGATATCATATGAATCCTTTACGGCCTTGGCGCCAAATGAGGTGTTTATCACCATCTGAATATCTCCGCTCTTCATGGAGTCGACTACATGCGGTCTCCCCTCTGCAACCTTCAATACAGGCTGATTCGGAATGCCATAATCATTCAGGAAATTCGATGTCCCCTTTGTAGCAACTATTATGAATCCCATCTCAAGTAGTTTCTTTGAAAGTTCAATTATATAGCGTTTATCGCTGTCTTTTATGCTTATGAATACCTTTCCTTCGAGAGGCAGTTTTACTCCGGCGGCCATCTGGGCCTTTCCAAAGGCCTTCCCGAAATCGGAGTCTATACCCATAACCTCGCCGGTAGACTTCATCTCCGGTCCAAGGATTGTATCTACTCCTGGGAATTTTATGAACGGAAAGACTGCCTCCTTGACAGAAAAGTGAATAGGGACAATCTCCTTTGTGAAACCAAGTTTTTTTAGAGTCTGTTTTTTCCCCTCGTCTTTTTCTATTTCTGCGGCCATAATCCTCGCTGCAAGCTTTGCTAGAGGAACCCCTATCGCCTTTGAGACAAAGGGAACCGTCCTGGAGCCCCTGGGATTTACCTCTAAGACATAAACAGTCCTGTCTTTTATGGCAAACTGGATATTCATAAGGCCTATTACCTTCAACTCCCTTGCAAGCGCCTTTGTTTGTCCGGCTATCTCTTCGATAAGCAATTTATCTAGGGAGTATGGGGGAAGAGAGCAGGCAGAGTCGCCGGAATGGATTCCAGCCTCCTCTATATGTTCCATTATCCCGCCAACCACTATGGTCTCGCCGTCCGATATGCAGTCAACATCCACCTCTATGGCATCGTTTAGAAACCTGTCTATAAGTATCGGATGTTCCCCAGACACATTGATAGCTTTTTGCATATATGACATAAGTGCTTCTGAGTCATATACAATCTCCATGGCTCGGCCACCCAGAACGTATGACGGGCGCACCATCACCGGATATCCAATCCTTTCCGCGACAAGCTGTGCCTCCTCAGGAGACCGGACTATGCCGTTCTCGGCCTGTTTCAACCCAAGCTTGTTCAAAAGCTCGGCAAACCTCTCTCTGTCCTCGGCCCTGTCTATGCTTTCCGGGGATGTCCCTATGATCTTTACTCCAGCCTTTTCAAGTGAAACAGCTAATTTCAGCGGCGTCTGCCCTCCGAACTGGACTATGACCCCGTCAGGCCTCTCCTTCTCAACTATGTTCATTACATCTTCAAAAGTTAGAGGTTCAAAATAGAGCCTGTCTGAGGTGTCGTAATCTGTTGAAACGGTCTCAGGATTGCAGTTGACCATTATCGTCTCAAACCCGTCCTCTTTTAATGCAAATGATGCATGGACGCAGCAGTAGTCAAACTCTATCCCCTGCCCTATCCTGTTAGGCCCGCCGCCAAGGATCATTATCTTTTTGCGATTTGTGGGGTTGGCTTCACATTCTGAAACTCCCCCCAACCCCCTCTTTGGCAAAGAGGGGGTGCTGAAGGCGGGGGCATTATCCGCAATCTGATAAAACGGTCTTTCATAAGTAGAATAGAGATACGGCGTATGAGCCTCAAACTCCGCTGCGCATGTATCGACGCGCTTGAATACCGGCTCTATGCCGGATTCTTTCCTTAACTTCCTGATCCCAGCCTCATCTTTATTTAGCAGGACTGCAAGCCTCTTATCGGAGAAACCCAGTTCCTTTGCCTTTCGTAACAGGTCTAACTGCTGACTGCCGACTGTCGACTGCTGGATTTCATCCTCAAACTCAATAATCTCATGTATCTGGCTCAGGAACCAGCGGTCAAACTTTGTGATCTCAAATATCTCATCTATACTAAAACCAGCCCTGAAGGCATCACCGACATACCAGAGCCTCTCCCAGTTGGGAATCCTCAGTTTTTCCGTGATTACTTCTTTCTCTTTATCTGACCACTGACCACTGGGCACTGACCACTTTGACTCGAACCCATAAGTGCCTATCTCTAATGACCTGATCGCTTTTTGCAGCGATTCCTTGAAGGTCCTCCCTATAGACATCACCTCTCCCACAGACTTCATCTGGGTCATAAGGGTTGCATCTGCTGCCGGAAATTTTTCAAAGGTAAACCTCGGAATCTTTACCACCACATAGTCTATGGTAGGTTCAAAGGAGGCTGGCGTTTCCCTGGTTATATCGTTCCGTATCTCATCTAATGTATATCCTACCGCCAATTTTGCAGCTATCTTGGCAATGGGGAATCCGGTGGCCTTTGACGCCAGGGCGGAAGACCTGGAGACTCTTGGGTTCATTTCAATGACCACCAGCCGCCCATCTTTTGGGTTTACACCGAACTGGATATTGGAGCCGCCTGTATCAACCCCTATCTCCCGGATGACCTTTATGGAAGCGTCCCTCATGATCTGGTATTCCTTGTCTGTCAAGGTCTGGGCAGGGGCTACGGTTATGGAATCACCTGTGTGGACACCCATTGGGTCAAAGTTCTCTATGGAACAGATGATGACCACGTTGTCCCTGGTGTCCCTCATCAGCTCCAGCTCATACTCCTTCCAACCAATGATTGATTCATCTATGAGGACTTCACCAACTGGAGAGGCTTCGAGAGCATACCTTATCATTCCTTCAAATTCTTCACGGTTGTATGCAATGTTGGCCCCTGTGCCTCCGAGGGTAAATGAAGCCCTTATTATGGCAGGGAAACCTATGTGCTCAATGGCATGCATCGCCTCGGCAAATGAGTGGACATATGCGCTCTTCGGCATCTCAAGCCCTATCCTCTGCATCGCCTCTTTAAATAGCTCCCTGTCCTCAGCCTTGTTTATGGCCTGAAGATTTGCACCGATCAGCTTTACTCCATATCTGTCAAGAACGCCGCTTTCAGCAAGAGACTTGGCAGTATTTAAGGCCGTCTGACCACCCATGGTTGGGAGCAGGGCATCTGGCCTCTCCTTTGCTATGATCTTTTCTACGACCTCCGGGTTTATAGGCTCTATATAAGTCCTGTCTGCAAAGTCCGGGTCAGTCATGATGGTGGCAGGGTTTGAGTTTATCAGAATAACTGTATACCCCTCCTCCTTCAGAGCCTTGCAGGCCTGAGTCCCGGAATAATCAAATTCGCACCCCTGACCGATTACAATCGGACCGGCCCCGATTATTAATATCTTATTTATGTCTGTTCTTTTAGGCAATGAATCTCTCCTCAATAAAAACTATAGCCACAAATTCCACCAGTGTACATTTCCATATTCCTCGAACTTGTATATATCTCTGACCTTTATATTCCTGTATGTCTCCCATTTGAGGTTCATGTAGGCAAGCCTGTGTATTAAAGGTAGGATGTCGGTTTCCTCCGCCTTCCTGACCATTTTAAAAAGATGTTTGATTATTCTCCTACTCTCTATTGGGTGAAAACAAAGGGCCGGGGATAGATATAATCTACCCCTGTAAGGCAAAATCCTTCCCTCAAAGACAACTCCCCTATAAAACCCTGTTGAACCATCCTCTGTATTAAGGGAGTAATCGAGCCTTGTAAAGAGATCCATTACCGTTATTGCACTTGAAGCAATCTTCTTAACAATGAATATGCTGTGGATGTTGTTCAGAAACTCCTGATAAATCTCTCTTTCAATTTCAAATTCTTCTGATCCTTCAGCCAAATAGGCCTCCAGCGGTGTTACGCCATTTACCTTTTTATCGAAGAGATACCAGTCAAAAAAAGCGACCATCCTGCTCTCAAAGGAAGGCTCATCTCCATGCATCTTTCCGGTAGCCTTCCAGAACTCTATCTTTGCATGCATGATCTCAGTAGCGTTATCTTCCGTTGCCAGCATCTCTATAAGTCTGTCGTAATATTCCCTAAAAACCATTACCCTTCATCCTCATCGGGGACCCGTACGTCGCTTTGCTCCTCCGATGCCCCCGCACCCCACGCCCAGCCCGGAGTAAATCCGCTACTGGCCTTATCCACCCATTAACTCATAAAATCTCTTAAATAAATACCTGGAATCATGGGGCCCTGGGGAGGCCTCTGGATGGTATTGAACTGAGAAGAAATTGTATCTGTCGCTTGATATTCCTTCAACAGTTTTATCGTTCAGATTTATGTGGGTTACCTCAGCAAGCCCCTTGAGAGAATCAATATCAACGACAAATCCGTGGTTCTGGGCTGTTATCTCCACCTTGTCAGTAGAAAGGTCCATTACGGGATGGTTCCCGCCCCTGTGTCCGAACTTCAGTTTGTAAGTCTTCCCGCCAAGTGCCAGTCCAAGAAGCTGGTGACCCAGACATATGCCGAAGATAGGCTTTTTCCCAAGCAACTGCCTGATGTTATCTACGGCATAACTTACAGCTGCCGGATCCCCTGGGCCGTTGGAAAGGAATATCCCGTCAGGGTTCAGGGAAAGGACAAACTCAGGTGAAGTACCAGCTGGGACAACTGTGACATCGCACCCGTTTGATGAAAGGAGTCTCAGGATGTTATGCTTTATTCCAAAGTCATAAGCTACTACCTTGTATTTAGGCCTCTGATAACTATTCCCAAGCCGATACCCTTCGTCAAGGCTCCAGATACCGTCTGTCCAGTGATACCACTCCTTGCATGTCACCATGCTGGCCAGATCCAGACCCTCCATTGATGGTAGTTCTTTCGCCCTCTTTACAAGCCTTTCAGGGTCAATGTCTATTGTCGAAATTATGCCGTTCTGCGCTCCATACATCCTCAGATGCTTTGTCAGCGCCCTCGTGTCTAACCCTTCAATTCCAACAACATTATGACGTTTCATAAAGTCATCAAGAGACCACTCAGAACGCCAGTTGCTTGCTATCCTGCTTCCTTCCTTTACGATGAACCCTTCAACCTGGGGCTTTGCAGACTCAAAGTCCTCATCATTGGCCCCATAATTCCCGATATGTGGATATGTCATAGTCATGATCTGCCCCTTGTACGACGGATCAGACATGATCTCCTGGTAACCCATCATGGAGGTGTTAAAGACCACTTCTCCAGTAGCCTCCCCCTCGGCGCCAAAAGACTCCCCTTCAAACACCGTCCCGTCAGCCAAAGCCAATATCGCTTTCTTCTTAGTCAATGCTTGCTCCTTATACCTATACGCTTCAATATTGCCTGCCACACATCTGAAAGCTCCAGCTTTTTTGCCCAGTTCTCAATATAACCATAATCAATCATCTCTTTAGAAACCTTCAAGATGCCTGTTATGTCCCTTAAATGCTTTTCAGAGCCTCCCATCTTGTAATACTGCATCTTCTTGATGATCACATCTTCAGGCGAAGCAAAATTTGCCTCTGTGTCCTCTGTTGCCTTAAGCCGTTTAATCCTGCCGAAGCGGCTGTCGTCAAAGGGTTCATCTTTGCGAATTACGAAATCTATCTTAAAACCTGTCGATGGATGAATGACATTGAACTGCCCCTTATTTCTTAATGCCTTAGCTGCGGCGTCCTCACTGAAGTAAAACTCATTTTCAGGGAAGCATCCCTTAAGTCTTGAGATGTCCTCCTCATGGATTTGAATAACAATGTCCACGTCATTGGTGAACCGGGGCTCCCCGTATACTATCGAGGCCATAGAGCCCGTTATCAGGTATCTGATCCCTGCCGATTCAAGACTCCTCACAATATAGCGGAGCAGTTCATGCTGCTCCATGAGACAGCCTCCTGATTACCTCCCGCTCTATCTGCTCCTTGCTCCATTCCGGATACAGAGACCCTATGGATGCGGAGAGTTGAATCTTAGCAGAGCGCCACATCCCAGATGCAATCTTTAACCTCTCCTCGGTGCTCTTCCTCCTAAGTATCTCGGCTACAGCGTCATCCAAGACCTCGATCTGTCCTTCATCCAGCCTATACATTGACCTTCCCGCCTACTATCATCACCACCGCCCTACCCCTCATCTTCCAACCAGCAAAGGGAGTATTCCTGCTCTTAGATCTTAGTTTTAATGGCTCTACAATCCATTCGTTATCCAGATCAATGATAGCAATATCTGCGTCAGCTCCAACAGAGAGGGTTCCCTTATTCAAACCAAGGGCCTTCGCAGGATTAACCGTCATCCTTTCAATCGCCTGAGGCAGTGTGAGAACTCCCTCTTCAACCAGCCTCAACGTCAATGGCAATGACGTCTCCAGACCGACAATTCCATTGGCAGCCGAAGGGAATTCCACATCTTTACAGTCCGGGTCATGAGGGGCATGGTCTGTTGCAATACAGTCCAGTGTCCCATCTCTGAGACCTTCCTTGATTGCCTCGACATCCTCGGCAGTTCTGAGAGGCGGGTTCATCTTGGCGCTAGTATTGTATCCCTCCACGGCCTCATCAGTAAGAGTAAAATAATGAGGGGCAGTCTCAGCGGTTACCTTTGCGCCTCTTGCCTTTGCATTTCTGATTATTCTGACCGCTCCCTTAGTGCTGACATGAGCAATGTGGAGCCTTGCGCCAGTCAACTCCGCTAGGGCAATGTCTCTGGCAACCATCACCTCCTCAGCAGCATTGGGAACCCCCTTCAGTCCAAGTCTTGTGGCTGTTACACCTTCGTTCATAGCCCCGTCTCTGGCAAGGGTAAGGTCTTCAGCATGAGATATGACTGTAAGACCAAAGCTTGAGGCATACTCCAGCGCCCTTCTCATTAAATCAGCATTCATCACAGGCCTCCCATCATCGGACACGGCGATGCACCCGGCCTCTTTAAGCTCACCGATGTTTGCCAGTTCCTCGCCCTTGAGTCCCCTGGATATGGCCCCTATCGGGAAGACATTGCATGAACCCTCTTCCCTAACCTTCTTTAAGATGTATTCCGTAACGGAAGGCTCGTCGTTTACAGGGGATGTATTTGCCATACAGACAACAGAGGTAAAACCGCCTGAAACGGCAGCGGCAGTACCGGTTTTTATAGTTTCTTTCCACTCATATCCGGGCTCTCTCAGATGCACATGGATGTCTATAAGACCGGGGGCAACAATCTTGCCGGAAGCGTCTATAACTTCAGCGTTAAGCATGAGGCGTGAGGCGTGAGACGACACCTCTACTATCTTCCCTTCATCCACGAACACATCGTAGACTCCATCGATATTATTCGCCGGGTCTATGACTCGTCCACCTTTAATAAGCAATGACATCCCTCTAACTCCTGACTCCTGACTCCTGACTCCCCACGGTATCTTTGTGTCCGCCTGCAAGTAGATATAATAAAGCCATCCTGACAGCTATCCCGTTGTTCACCTGATCAAGGATTACCGACCGTGATCCGTCTGCAACCTCTGAGGATATTTCAACCCCCCTGTTCATAGGCCCAGGGTGCATTATTATGGCATCTCCTTTTGCCAGAGATATATTTTTACTATTAAGACCAAAGAACCTGGAATACTCCCTTACTGACGGGAAGAGGGACTGCCCCTGTCTCTCCAGTTGAATCCTTAGCATCATAATGACATCAGCATCCGAAAGGGCCTCCTCCATGGAGGAGGCAACCATTAAATCCCCCCTGTGCCCCCCTTTGTCAAAGGGGGGATGGGGGGATTTGTCTGCAATTTTCTCGATCCCCTTAGGCATCAGCGTCTTCGGCCCATACAAGACAACCTTAGCCCCCATCTTTGTCAGGCCGTGGATATTAGACCTTGCCACACGGCTGTGCGCAATATCACCTATAATGGCAACCTTTAACCCTTCAATCTTTCCTTTTTTTTCCTTAATAGTCATCAGGTCAAGGAGTGCCTGTGAGGGGTGCTCGTGGGAACCGTCCCCGGCATTAATAACCGACGCCTTGAGCCTCTTTGCTATGAAATGAGGAGCGCCAGATGCAGGATGCCTGATTATTATAACATCGGAGTTCATGGCCTCGATGTTCCTCACTGTATCCGAAAGGGTCTCACCCTTCTGAACAGAACTTGCAGGGGCTGTAATATTTATGGTGTCGGCTGACAGCTTCTTTGCAGCTATCTCAAAGGAGGTCCTTGTCCTGGTGGATGCCTCGAAGAAGAGGTTTATTACAGTCTTCCCTCTCAGGGTAGGGACCTTCTTGATGTCCCTTCCAAGCACCTCTTTGAAAGACTCGGCTGCCTCAAGGATAAGCCTTATATCATCCGAGGAAAGCGATTCTATGTCCAGTATGTCTTTTTTGCTTAGACCCATAAAACGTCGCTTCGCTCCAGTGCAAAC
>JAENJC010000210.1 GCA_016844545.1 Deltaproteobacteria bacterium
GCACTGGATCCCAACGGAAAAGAGATGGCAGCAAGAACTGCCAGGGTGATAAAACTCGATAATCGCCTTCCTGTATGTGGGAACAAAATTCTTGACATGATTTTTTTTATCCTGTATCCTACTTTATCAAATTTACAAATAAAAGGGGGTACATCTTTGGCTAACCACAAATCAGCAATCAAAAGGCACAAACAGAGTGAAATCAGAAGGCAAAAGAATGTAAGTTGCAGCTCAGCACTGAAGACTCTTGTAAAAAAGGTTAAGATGGCCATAGAAAGCAAGAACCGCGAAGGAGCCCAGGATGCTCTAAAAAAGACGATCCCTGCTATGGACAAGGCGGCTTCTAAGCATGTGATACACAGGAATGCGGCTGCCAGAAAGATCTCCCGTCTTGCGAGACAGGTCAACAGCCTCAGGGTTTCCTAACTCCTTCCCTTCCCCTTGCAAGGGTTATAAAAAGTTGTTCAAGCACCAGCCTGTCAGTTAATCTGCCGGATTTGAGGGAGGAATCGGCTTCAAGAAGCCGTGGGAATGCCTCTCTCAAATCCTCCATAGAAAATCTCTTTACCTGGCCCATAATCCCCTTTAATACAAACGGATGTATCCCTGCCTCTTTTGCCATTGCATCACCCTTAACACCTGCATCAATAAGCTCTTTTACCTTCCATACAAGCCTTAAGTGCCTTGTTACCATATAAAGGATATAGACTCCGTTCTCACCGTTATCCAGGAGGTCTCCGAGCGCCCTTACAGCCTTCCCTGCGTCCTTTCCTCCAACTGCGTCGGTAAGGTCGAATATGGATTTAAGCTTACTCTTTGTCGAAACGGCCTCCACATCCTTTACCGTTATCTCCTTCCTGTCTCCAGAATACAACGCCACCTTTTCCAATTCGTTCTTAAGCCTCAGGAGGTCTGAGCCTATAGCCTCCACAAGATACTGGGCCGCATCAGGTGCAATCTTCTTTCCTCTGGACTCGGCCTCTTTCCTTATCCACTGGGGGAGCATGTTCTCATACATGGGAGCAAACTGGATTGTGGAGCCTTTCAATCCCTGAAAGAACCCCTTTCTCATGTCCGCTTTCTCGGCTATAAGGATAAGGCATGTATATGGTGAAGGGTCTTTCAGATACCTACCAAGCTTCTCCAGTTCTGCGGCTGAAAATTTGTCTATATCCTTGACAACCACAAGCCTTCTCTTCGCCATCATAGGAATGGACTGGGCCACTTCAATTACGGTCTCAGCAGTTGCTTCCGACCCCTGGAACAGATTGTAGTTAAAGCACCTGGTTGCAGGATCCACAACCAGGGCCTCGACCTTTTTCAACGCCTCTTCCATCAGGAGCTTTTCGCTCCCGCAGAAGAAGTAGACCGGAAGCACCTTTCCTTTTTCGAGGTCTTTTAATATTTCTTCAGGTTTCATTTCAGGTTTCATTTTTAGTAAGTGGTCAGTGGCCAGTGGGCGGTATTTCAGCATTTAACTGACAACCGACCACCGACAGCTGTTTTATCAAAACCCTTCCAGTATATTGCTGTATAACTGCCTCGATACATCAACGGCTATCTTCCTGATTGCCGCATCCCTGTTGGCCTCTGCTATGGCCACATCAGGGTCGTTTTTGTACTCTGAGAAATAGGATATGTTCTTGTCTTTCCATATCACGCTTTCGTCAGCCTTTTTGATCAGAGATACCTCAAGCCTCACAGTCACCCTGTACTCCTGGATAACGTCACCGCCTTTATAAGAGATGGGTGTGTTCTCGAAGGAGGTTATGACCCCTTTTACAACAGCGTCTGCATCTCTTTCTCCCACCACCTCAACCTTCTTCCCTTTTGCAAACTCATCCAGCAGGGAGTTTGTAAACTGGTTCTCGATGTCAGGACGAAGGGTCTTGTTGGAAAACTGGGGTATGGCAATCTTCTTCACATCAGGCGGAAGGGAGCTGACAGTCCCGGCCAGATGGTAGCCGCAGGCGGATAGGGCCAGAATTGATAATGTTAATATGTGGTTAGTAAATCTCATACTACCACCACGTTTACCAGTTTCTTCGGCACAACAACCACCTTCTTTATCTGTTTTCCTGCGGTATGCTCCATTACCTTCTCATCGCCCAGGGCCGCTGCCTTTACTGCATCATCCGATGCATCCGCAGGGACAGTTACCTTTCCCCTGAGCTTTCCGTTCACCTGCACAACAATGACAATCTCATCCTCAACAATGGCGGCAGGATCGTATTCAGGCCACTTTGTATTCAGAAGGGAACCTTTATTTCCAAGACCTTCCCATAGTTCATCGGCAATATGAGGAGCAAAAGGTGCCAGCAGGATAATGACAGATTCGATGGCCTCCTTAAGGGCATTGTCTTTCGACTCCTTATGCTCGGCAGTATAAGAATAGATCGCATTCACAAGTTCCATCAGCGCAGATATGGCTGTGTTAAAGTGAAAACGGCCCATATCCTCTGTAACTTTTTTTATGGTCCTATGGGTAATTCTCTTTAAGGCCTTAGATTTTTCATTGGTGGGCACTGCCCACCCTACCGCTGGCCCCTGACCACCGGCCCCTGACCACTGTGTGTTGAACTCATACACCATCCTCCATACCCTGTTCAGGAACCTGTATGCCCCTTCCACACCCTGCTCGCTCCATTCCAGGTCTCTCTCTGGAGGAGCTGCAAAGAGGGAGAAGAGCCTTGCTGTGTCTGCGCCGTATTGTTTTATCAGGTGGTCCGGGTCTATGACATTCTTCTTGGACTTTGACATCTTCTCAATCCTGCCCCATTCCACCTTCTTTCCGCAGTGGTGGCACTTGTCTCCGCTCACATCCACCTCTTCAGGGAAGAGCCAGCCGTGTTCAGGGCATTTCACTGTCTACTTGCAGACCATCCCTTGCGTGAGCAGGTTTTTGAACGGTTCACCAATATTAAGATAACCCAGGTCCCTCAGGACCTTTGTAAAGAAGCGTGAATATAATAGATGCAGGATCGCATGTTCGACACCTCCTATATACTGGTCTACAGGAAGCCAGTATGAGGCCTTGTCTTTGTCAAACGGCCCCTTATCATTCTTAGGGTCAAC
>JAENJC010000050.1 GCA_016844545.1 Deltaproteobacteria bacterium
CTGAAAGTGGGGCAACCCTTGAACCTCTTTTAGAATCTTTTCCTCATATACAGTTTTTGTTTGCATAACTAACTCCTCAAGAAAATTAACACAAAAATATGGAATTATGCAAGAAGAAAGACCTTTGATTATCCTCCACGCTTAATAAAAAAAATCATCTATTTCGTCAATCATCTGTAACCTTTCCGGCTTCAACCCTGAACAACGGCGCAGTAATAGACTCGCTGCTGCATACAGGGCATTTACCCGGTTTCTTCAACTTGTCCCTCTTCTTGAAGACAAAGCCGCAACCTTCGCATTCCGCTGGGGTGACTACAAGATGGGCGCCTCCATGATGAAAACTTTTATGGATATGTTCAAGATGGTCATAGACCTCTTTTTCCCTTATCCCAACCTCAGAAGATATCTCCCTTGCAGACATGGTCTTACCTTCAAGGAGGGTCTCTATATCCCGGCGTATGGTTTCATGCCGTTCAGCAGGGACAAAAGGTCTTTTTGGTTTTATCATCATAGTCAGACAAGCTTTCTGAATAATAGGTAGTATATTGACTAAACTGGACAGGGTCAAGCCTACAATGCAAAACGCAAAAAAAAGGGAAGGTCGAATGACCTTCCCTTTTTTTAAATCTATAAACAGCGATTTTATCTCTTGGAGAACTGGAAGCGCTTTCTGGCTCCTGGCTGTCCGTATTTCTTCCTTTCCTTTTCCCTCGGGTCCCTGGTTACCAGACCGGCCTTCTTTAATGAGCCTCTTAATTCTGCATTGAACTCCATAAGCGCCCTTGTTATTCCATGCCTTATTGCGCCTGCCTGACCGCTTATCCCGCCGCCGTTGACATTAACACTTATGTCAAACTTTCCGACGTTTTCAGTCAGCTCTAACGGCTGCATGATGATCATCTGGCAGGTTCCCCTTCCGAAATAGTCATCAATCGATTTTTCGTTTACAACCATCTTGCCTGTCCCGGGCTTCATCCATACCCTGGCTACAGAGGTCTTCCTCTTTCCTGTCCCATAAAATCTTGCTTCTGCCATAACTACTCCTTTATCTTTAATGCCTTAGGCTGTTGAGCCTGATGCGGATGCTCCGCTCCTGCATACACCTTAAGCTTAGTGATCTGTTTACGTCCAAGGGTGTTCCGTGGAATCATACCCCATACCGCATTCTCTATAACCCTTGCCGGTTTTTCCTTCAACAATTTTTCCAGTGACGTAGTCTTTAATCCTCCTGGATAGCCGCTGTGACTGTGATACATTTTGTCTGTGAGCTTTTTTCCGGTTACTACGATCTTTTCAGCATTCACAACAACAACAAAGTCTCCTGTATCGACATTTGGTGTGTAGGTAGGCTTATTCTTTCCCCTGAGAATGGTTGCTATGTTACTTGCAAGCCTTCCCAAAGTTTGATCAGAGGCGTCTATCACCCACCACTCTTTTTTCACATCCTCACTCTTTGCCATGTAACTGACCATAAATCACTCCTCATAAGAAATTGAATGAAAAAGATTAATACATCGACTTAATTTTGTCAAGCTTTTCTTTACCTTGTCAGTAACCTTAAGCCAATAAAGGCTTGACAAGCCACGGCCATTCCATTAATCTGTTTAACAGAGAGATGGCGGTCAACAGATACAAGGGCAGCATAAACGTTATTTCAGGAAAGCATACTGATTTTCCAATCTGGCTATTTCTGTCTGTTGCAATCCATCTGATCCCTGCTATTGTAATTGCCCTTATCCCCCGTGTCCCTCACAGAGAGTTCCGTCCCCCCGTCTATCAGGTTGAGCTAATGACACGGCCGGAAGCAGTTAAAGCTGAGGAAGCCCCGAAAAATGAAGAACCGATTCCACGTGAAGAACCTAAGGTGGAGCCTAAGGTAAAGGTCAAATTAAAGGATATAAAGCCTAAGTCAATTAAGAATGCAAAGAAAGAGGTCGTCATCCCGAAACCTAAACATAAGGAGGATGCCGCTATGTTTGACGATGCCATGAAAAAGATTAAGGATAAGGTTACTGCCGAGGAGGCTGTTGAAGAGAAAATAAAAAAGTACAAGGAAAAAGAGACGGCGTCAGGCGGTGGAATAAAAATTGCCGCAAAGGCACCGGCAAAGGTATATCGCAAAGAGGAGCTTGAAGCAGAAATGAGTTTGTAT
This sequence comes from Deltaproteobacteria bacterium, assembly GCA_016844545.1. GTDB lineage: Bacteria > Desulfobacterota > JAENJC01 > JAENJC01 > JAENJC01 > JAENJC01. Next base: position 2,153 of record JAENJC010000050.1, read on the forward strand.
TACGATATTGTCATAGGGCTGATAACAGAAAAGTGGTCCGTGCCTCCATTTTTATCAAATAAAGGGTATGTAGCCAAGCTTTCTATTCATATTCGTAAAGACGGGACAATAGAGAGTATGTGGATGGAGACGGCTTCGGGCAATAGACCTTATGATGAAACGGCCTTCAAAGCAATAAACAAGGTCGGGGTACTGCCCCCTTTACCAAAAGGATGGAAAAGCGATTCAATAGATATGGGGTTAGAGTTTTGAATAAGACAAAAAAAGCCTTACTGGCATTGTTATATATTTTTATTGTCACTCCATATGTTACAGATGCGAAGGTTTACCTTAAAATAGGATCTCCCACTATTCAGTTATTACCCATAGCCATTCCAAATCTCTCAGCGGATGGCGAGGCCGCAGTCATTGCTTCGAAGGTTTCAGAGGTAATTACCAGCGACCTGGAGACGTCAGGCATCCTGAATATACTGGATAAGGCTATTTATCCTGCAGATCCATTAAAGGCCGAGCTTTCTCCTGAAATGATAGACTTCAAGCCGTGGCTTGCCATAGGTGCCGAGGCCCTTGTCAAGGGGAAGGTTGTGATGGAGGGACGGAGCCTAACGGTGGATGCGAGGCTGTACGATGTAACAGCAGGCAGGCAGGTGATGAAATCCAGTAACAAAAGGGATGCAAAGGAACTCAGAAAGGTAGCCCATGAGTTAGCCGACAGCATCATTGAAAACCTTACCGGCGAAAAAGGGGTATTTAGCACAAGGATAGCGTTCGTCTCAAATGTCAGAGGAAACAAAGAGATATTTACCATGGACTACGACGGTGAAGGTGTTGAGGCTGTAACGCAGAACGGCTCTATAAACATCTCGCCAGGCTGGTCTCCAGACGGTTCTGCTATTTCGTACGTTTCCTTTAAGGAAGGTAGATCTGCCGTATATATAAAAGAGGTCAGAAGTGGAAATGATAGAAGGCTTTCGCTTCCAGAAGGGACCTCAATGGGAGCCTCCTGGGCGCCTGACGGACAGCGGCTTGCTGTTGTCATCAGCAGGAATGGGAATGCAGATATATATGCCGTAAACAGGGATGGCAGCGACCTTACCCGGCTGACAGATAGCTGGGGGCTTGATGTATCGCCATCATGGTCACCAACCGGCAAGGAGATAGCCTTCGTTTCCGACAGGGGAGGAAACCCGCAGATATATATAATGGACTCTTCAGGAGGTAATATCAGGAGGCTTACATTTGACGGGAAATACAATGCCTCCCCATCCTGGTCGTCCAAAGGGGACCGTATAGCATTCGCCGGTATTAGTGATGGGAAGTTTGAAATCTTTACCATAAACCCGGACGGCAGCGGGCTTATGCGGTTAACTACAGATGCCGAAAACAACGAAGGCCCGATGTGGTCTCCTGACGGGAGGTTTATAACATTCAGTTCAGCAAAAGGTGGGGGCATTTACATAATGCGTTCGGATGGAACAGGCAGGAAGAAGGTGACTTCAATGAAAGGAAGGGCGACGAATCCAAGCTGGGGGCCGAGGGTTGAAGTGCCGTGAGGTGAAAGGAGTAAAAACACCTTAACGTATGACGAAAATAGGGAGGGAAAGGATGAAGAAAATATACTTTGTACTAATTGTCATTTTGGCGTTGGCATTAAGCGGTTGCGTCATGGTGAAAAACGAGGAATGGGCCAAGCTCCAGCAGGATATAGCTGATATCAAGAGGGATTCTGAGGATGTGAAGAAGGAGAAGGATGCCCTTAGATTGCAGTTAGATTCACTAAAGTCTAAGATTCAGGAAATAGAGAAGAGTACCGGGGCTCAGTTTTCGACAAGGGTTGTTGCTCTGGAAAAGACCATTTCTGACGCTGAGAAGGATATCAGAAAGAAACAGGCAGATATTGTAGCAGATATCACTGCCATCAGATCCGACTTTCAGGTGTTGACAGGCCGGTTTGAGGAGACACGGTATGCAATACAGAAGGGTGCCCAGGAAGGAAAGAGCTTCAGGGATGAAGTTGAAATTAAGCTGAAGGAGACTGCCCAGATATTAGAGGAGTTCCAGAAGAGACTGGCATCCGTCGAGCAGGTTACGGCTCTTCTCCGGCAAGGTAAGGAGCAGGGAACATTAAAAGCATCGGAGTCCACAAGTTTTGAGGATGCTTATAAGGATGCTTATGAGACCTTTCAGAAGGGAGACTATAAAGCGGCGAGAGAGAAGTTTCAAAACTATTTAGAGAGCCATCCAGGCTCAAAATATTCGGACAACGCCCTGTACTGGATCGGTGAGTCCTATTACAACGAAAAAAGCTACGAAAAGGCTATTGTAGTTTATGACGATGTGGTAAAAAAATATCCGGATGGAGGCAAGGCCCCTGCTGCCTTACTCAAGCAGGGGATGGCGTTCTCTGTATTGGGAGATAAAAAGAATGCGAGTGTTATATATAAAAAGGTTATAGAGAGGTATCCGAGGTCAGAACAGGCGGATGTGGCAAAGAAGAAGCTGAAAGAGTAAGAGAGGGGGCTGTCCCAGAATTACGGGCCGAAGGCCGTAGATTCGGGACTGTCACCGATTACGTTGCCCCTTTCTGCCTTTTCATACAGGTCATTCCCATAAATGTCATTTACTACAACAACAGGGAAATCCTCCACCTCGAGCCTGCAAATGGCTTCTGGCCCTAAATCTCCGTATGCTACAACCTCTGCCTTCTTAATCCTCTTTGAGAGAAGTGCCCCTGCCCCTCCGGCAGCGGCGAAGTATACTGCCTTATACGTCTTTATATATTCAACAACCTCCGTTGACCTCTTCCCCTTTCCAATCATTCCCTTAAGTCCAGATTTGAGGAGCATTGGGGTGTACGCATCCATCCTGGAACTTGTTGTTGGCCCGGCAGAGCCGATCACCTTTCCAGGTTTTGCCGGGGTTGGACCTACGTAATATATGACCTGCCCCTTTATATCTATTGGCAGTTCTTCTCCATTTTCAAGACATTCTATCATCCTCTTGTGGGCGGCATCACGGGCAGTATAGATGGTACCTGAGAGCAATACCTGTTCTCCGGCCTTAAGCTCGGCAATATCTGTTTGATTAAGCGGTACATTTATATTTTTCACTTCTCCTCCAGTCCCAGATTAGAAGGCCGGCCGCTAATAAAAGTGTGGACAGGCTTATTTTTTGGTTTTCAGCGTCAGCATTTGTACAAACAATAAGGCATAATTAACGCCGTAGAATCTGTTTGGGTTGATCGGCGGATATAATATAAAGGTAATATTTCCAATAGTAAAGTAAGTACTTATGTCGCCAAAAATTGACAGCCCCCTTTAATCAGACCTTGCCCTTGGTTTCCGATGGAGTTTTAATACCAAGTTGCTTTCAAACATATAATTATACCAATACCGAATGCTTACTTGGTATTATGCCAGGGCATTTATTTATCACTAATTGAATGTGAAAGAGTATAAAAGGGGAAAACAGGAAATTGCTCAATGCCATTTTTATATTTTAAGATACTCAATTGCCTGTTGCTATAATTATGTTTTTTATGCTATTTATGTATGACTAATACATTAGGAGTACTTTAATTATGGCAGAAAACACTGCCGAAAAGAAAGAGATTGCAGAAGAGATTCAGCCAGAAGTCAGTAAAGAGGAAGTAGCCTCAGCTACGGAGGTCATGCTGTCCGTGGTAAAGACCTCTAAGGCATTCAAGATGTATCTTGCAAATAATCCCCTCCTGCACAGGTTCCTTGATGATTTAATGGCTGGCTTGACAAGCCATATGGGAAAATACGGTGAACTTAAACTTGACATAGACCAGTTTGAACTGAAATGTAAGGGAAAGACAGTGTATGAGAGTCGCGATCCAAAGGATAGCCTGGCATTCAAGATGTATTCCGACGGTATCAGATCTCTCATATTCAGTGAAGGGATAGAAGGGAAGGAGGTAACCGATTTCCTGGAGATCATAGGGAAAGACCGTCCCAGTGAAGTGGATGACGACATAGTTACCCTTCTCTGGATGAAGGACCTTCCCCACATTACCTATATACTGGCCGAAGACTATCTGGAATTTGACGCCAGGGCGCAGGCAGGTTCTGGAGGTGAGGGGTCGGGCCAGCAGGAAAAAATAAGAGGACTGTATAAGGACATTCCGCCGGAGATAGAAAAATTACAGACTCCGATGTTGATACCGCAAAATATCATCTCTCTGACGGAGGAGGAGATAGAATGGCTGAAAACTGCCAGAGAACTTGACGAGGGCAGGGATGCCCTGGATGAGGTAGTGCAGGTACTATTTTCAATCCTCTCCGTAGAGAAGGACTTTACTGTCTTTGGAGAGTTCATTGATATAACCGTTAATCTAATAGGCAACCTCCTCCATTCTGGGGATATCATGCATGCCGTCAGTCTAATAAGGTTTCTCAGGGAACTGTCGCAAAACGAAAATCTTTCTCCGGAACACAAGGACAGGCTTGTTAAGGCGTTAGAAGGGACTGCTTCTGGGGATACAATAAAAGACATTGAAGGTATTGTAGACACAACAGACAAGATTAAGCCTGATCATCTGAAGGATCTTGTCTTGTTGCTTGGTAAGGCCGCCATAAGGCAGATATGCGATCTCCTGGGAATAGTGCAAAAGACGGAGATGCGTAAGGTTATCATAGACGCCCTTGTGGAGATTGGAAAGGATTGCCCGGAGATGTTTTACCCATTCCTGGGAGATAAGAGGTGGTATCTCGTAAGGAACTCTCTCCACATACTGAGGAGGATAAGTGACCCCGCTTCACTGGAGCCTGTGAGCAAGCTTATATACCATAAAGAACCGAGGATAAGAAAAGAGGTACTCCTCTATCTGGAAAGTTCATCCGATCCAAAGGCGAGGCCCTATTTACTCAAGTTCTTGCAGGATGAGGTGACTGCCCTTATGATATATGCACTGAAGGTTCTGGCCCGCTCCGGGTTTAAGGGCGCGGTTAAACCTGTCCTCGATATTACCACCTCAAAGGAGTTTGGGGATAGGGATATTTCGGAGAAAATAGCCATATTTGAGGCATTGGGTGAACTGGGCTCGGATGAGTTGATTCCCATGTTTGAAGAGATGATCATGAAGAGCTACTGGTTTAACAAGGCAAAGGAGAAGGAATCTGTGATCCTGGTTGCCTCAGCTCTGAGGAAGGTGAAAACCGATGCCGCCGTAAAGTTGCTCGAAGATGCCGGCAAGGTGAAGAAAAATGAGATAAAGACCATCATCACCCAGGCCTTAAGGAGCATTGCGGCAGAAAAGGCGAAGGTGACAACTAAATGAGTGAAATGAGAACTGACCAGCTCGGGGTTCGGGGGCATCGGAGGAGCAAAGCTCCGCACGGGCTCCCGATGAAAGCCTATCACTGTGGAGATAGCTATGGGTTCTGAGATGAGAACTGACCAGTTGGAGCGGGAGATGATCAGGATAGGCAAGGTCCTGATCAACCAAATATTTGTGCTTCTTAAGACAGCCCAGAACTATGAAGAGGGGCATTCAGCCATAAATGCCCCGGTCTCCAATATACTCAAGACCGTGATCTCCAATATACTCAAGACCGTGAGAGAGATCCAAAGGCGAAACGAAGAGGCCTCGCTCAGGGTTCAAGGCGGATATCTAATCCTTGGTGAATTACGACTAAAACCGGATGCTGCTGGTTTTGACGCCTTTATGTTCACTATGGGAGAGATGAACAGGTACTTTATCGGATGTATCAACTTTACCAGTTCTGTAAATGCGGAAGAGATTGGCAAATTGGCCTATATCTTCAAGAATATTGAGCCGATACCAGTTCCTCAGACCTTCCATAAGATCCTCGGGCAGATGCAGAAGAGGAATATCATTGGGATTGAGCTGGAGATACTGACTGATGAGGAGACGTTAGGTGGTGGGGATACATCAGAACTGAAGGATAGCAAAGCCAGGGCAAAGAAGGTATACCTTCAGACCATTCATGCGGTTTCAGAGGTCATGGAAAATGCAAAGATGGGGCAGACCCTCAAACTGAGGAAGTCCAAAAGGGTTGTCCAGGGGATGATAGACCAGCTCCTTGCAGCAGAGACAAACCTGATCGGGTTGACCACTATCCGCAGTCATGATGAATATACTTATAATCACTCCGTCAATGTCTGTATCCTTTCCCTGAGCATAGGTGAGGGTGGGCTTTAGCAAGAGCAAGCTGTGCGAACTTGGGATGGCCGCACTTTTTCACGATATTGGCAAATCAGATGTTCCCATAGAGATACTTAATAA
>JAENJC010000051.1 GCA_016844545.1 Deltaproteobacteria bacterium
ATGGTCCTTCCGTCCCCCTCCGTTATTATCTTAAAAGCCTTTTCATGACTAAAGGCGGGCTTATATGGCCTCTGACTCCTCAATGCGTCATAGATATCGCAGACCATCGTTATCCCACCCTCCACAGGGATATCCTCGCCCTTTAAGCCCCTCGGATATCCTGAGCCGTCCCATGCCTCGTGGTGGTTCAGGGCAACTGAGGCCGCCATCTGGAGATTAAAGTGGGGGGAGCCGGATAGCATCCTGTGCCCGATGGTTGTATGGGTCTTTATTATCACGGATTCTTCCTCGTTAAGTCGTCCCGGCTTTAAAAGGACGCTATCAGGTATGCCGATCTTTCCTATGTCGTGCATCATGCTTGTACAGTCTATTGCCTCCACAAAACTCTCAGGCATGTGCATGGCCTCGGAAAGTCTTTTTGCATATTTACCTATCCTCATTATATGTGTGCCTGTGTCCGTGTCCCTGTATTCAGCAACTGTCGCAAGGCGTTTTATCATCTCTGTGCTTGATTCCTTAAGCGAGAGCAGGGCCTCAGCCAGCTCAGCAGTCCGCTTTTCTACAGTCTCTTCGAGTACCTGTTTGTAATTCCTCTCCATCTTTATGACCGTCTCATACCTGACGGCCTTGTCTATCGTAAAGATGAGGTAGTCTGAATTATACGGCTTAATGACCATGTCAAAGGCCCCCTCCCTTATCGCATCGAGGGCTATCTCCAGTTCGGCATATGCGGTCATCAGGATAACGGGCATCTCAGGGTTTATCTCATGTATCTTTTTTAGGAGTTCGATCCCCGTGATATTGGGCATCTTGATATCACTCAGGACTATCTCCGCATTCGCCTCCACCATCCGTCGCACGGCCTCCCTTGAGTCCTGACATGCAATTGCGGTGTACCCCTTGGTGTTCAGCAGTATAGTTGTAGCTGAAAGGACATGGGGGTCGTCATCCACAACAAGGATAATGCCTTTGCTTTCCTCTTTCATCTGTCAAGTACCTCCCTTACCTTTTTAATAAAGTCGGTGGGCGATATCGGCTTTGAGATAAAAACCATCCCGTTCTCAATGATCCCCTTTGTATGCATGATATCCGCAGTATACCCGCTCATGAATATCGCCCTGGCTTCAGGCGTAATCTTTTTTATCTCCTCATACGCCTCCCTGCCGTTCTTCTTAGGCATTATGACGTCAAGGATCAGAAGCTTTATCATATCTTTATTTTCCATGTATTTCTGCACCGCCTCTTCCCCATTAACGGCCTCTATGACCGTGTAACCGAATGTCTCAAGGAGCGTCTTTGAAAGCTTCATGACGCTTTTGTCATCCTCGGCAACAAGGACCGTCTCCGTCCCTGTTGCAGAGGCGGTAGAGGCCGCAGTTTCCACTGGCGCCGCATCTCTGGTCACTGGCTTGGTCATTGGAAGATATATCTTAAAGGTTGTCCCCTTCCCAAGCTCGCTGTACACAGTTATATATCCGTTGTGCTGCTTGACTATCCCGTATACTATCGCAAGCCCAAGCCCCGTCCCTTTACCAACCTCCTTGGTCGTGAAAAATGGCTCAAATACCTTCTCCCTTATCTTCTCGTCCATTCCCGCCCCTGTGTCAGAGACAGAGATAAGGGCGTATTCTCCTATCTCGCCATAGCCGTGGCTGTTTATAAATTTTCTATCAATCTCCTCCCTGCTCGTCTCAATAGTAAGCACACCTTCCTTACTCATAGCGTCGCGGGCATTGGTGGCAAGGTTTATAAGTACCTGCTCTATCTGCAAGGGGTCCGCAGTCACATTCAGCTCTTTATCTAAAATAACAGTCTTGAGTTCTATATCCTCGCCGATAAGCCTCAATAGAAGTTTTTCCACTTTTTCAATGATCTCATTAAGGTTCAGCGGTCTCGGAAAGATCGCCTGCTTCCTGCCGAACACAAGGAGGCTGCTGGTAAGGCTTGCCCCCCTTTTGGCAGCTTCAATGACCTGTTCCACATTCACTATCAGGGGGTCATCCTTTTTCATCTTCATCTCCAATATCCCTGCAAAGCCTATAATGGCCGTAAGCATGTTATTAAAGTCATGGGCGATCCCTCCTACAAGCTGTCCAAGTGCCTCAAGCTTTTGAGAATGTCGGAGCTGGTCTTCAAGCTTCCTGCGTTCAGTAACATCCTCATGGATACCGATAAAATTAGTAATCACACCCTGGGCATTTCTGATCGGCGAAATTGTCGCGTATTCCCAGAACGGGTCGCCGTTCTTTTTCTTTGCGAGAAACTCTCCCCGCCATTCAGTATCAGAGATCATTGCCGTCCCTGATGAAACGATATCCGGCTTCTTCCCGATCACCTCTTCCCTGCTGTAACCAGTGATCTCGATGAACTTTGGATTTATATATTCTATATTAAATGCGGCATCAGTGATAAATATGGATACAGGGCTCTGTTCAACAGCATGATAGAGATTACGGAGTTCTTTCTCTGCCTGCTTGCGCTCGGTAATCACATCGAACACAGCCACGAAATAACCTTTTTCCGGGCTGTACACCGACATCCAGAACCACTGCCGCAAGGCATTCAGGTATATTTCGAACCGTTCCGGCTTGCCGGATAGAGATACCCGCCCATAGATTTCTAATAACTTTGGATCAGACAGCCGTATGCCCGGACTGACTTCGGATACCCTTTTGCCGACGACATTCTTCAATCCTGTCTGCGTCTCGAAGGCGGCATTGACGTTGAGATAAATGAAATCCTGCGGCTGGTCCTGCTCGAAAATCATCTGGCAATAGGCGAAACCGTTCAGTATGTTTTCGAACAGGGAGCGATAGAGTTTCTCGCTCTCGGACAACGCCTGCTCCGCCTGCTTGCGCTCTTCAAGCAGGGCGTTGAATCCTTCGGCCATTCTGTTGAAGCTGTCGCCTATCTGGCTGAGCTCGTCGCGCGTACTGAGCTTGACCCGCTGGCTCAGGTCGCCCTCGGCAAAGGTATGTGCGGAATGGACCAGCGATTTAATGCTGCCGATAATGGCGTAGTAGATGCTGACCGAGATATAGACCACCAGCAGAAGCAGCAGCAAGGCGCTGCTGACACTCACAAGCAGCGTATTTTCTGCCCGGGCAATCCGCGCCTTGATGAGCGTTTGGGTTGCCGGCAGCATGGAGTCATGCAGTTGCGCGTAGCCCTTGTCGATTGCTGCGGTGGCCATCCCCAGAAAGGCCTCGGGAGGCGTGGCAAAACGACCGCTGAGAATGTCCGATGTCACGAGGCCGACAACTTGCCGCGCCAAGTCGGCAATGCTGTCGACTGCAGTCAGGAGCGATTCCCGCACTGCCGGATTGTAGTGGCCGACCTTCTCGATGTTGCCCCTGAGCTCCCTGAGCGAGCTGTTGTATTCGGCGATCAGGACGTTCAATTTGATTTTCTGGGATTCGGTGATCTGCCTTTTGGCCAGAATCCCGGTGCCGTATGCGCGGAGCTGGCCGAGGCGTTCGAGTGCGTGCGGCAGCTTATTGATGGCGGTGTCGATCTGGTAGTAGGTGGCGATCTCCCAGTCTAGTGTCAGCAGATAGTCATCGGCAACCGACAGCTTGAATAACTGGATCTGCTCGATCAGGCGGGTATGCGTGGCTAAGTTCTCATCCACCGTCCAGTGAAGTCCTTCTTTGCGCAGCCGCTCCCACTCTGCCTTAATGTACTGGAAGGCTTCGCTCGAGGTCAGACCGGGCGGAAACTCTTTCTCCATTGCCCTGAATGCTTCGGCAACCTCTAGTTCCTTGGCGGCACGCCTGTCCCGCATCGCCTCGTTGCCGCCGAGCAGCGCGGCCGAGAGCCCGCGGTGCTGCTGGATGAACTGCACGGTTCGGAAAATCGGCTCCATCAGCACGAGGCCTTGTAGTTCCCGCTTCGAGGGCTGGATAACCGCGTGAAGGCTGGCAAACAGGCTATACATCACCACCGAGATCGCGACCAATGAGATCAGCCACAGCAGCGTAAATTTCCTGGTGTAGTTCAGACGGTTCAGCAGGGCGATGGCGGGGGAAAAGATTGCATGTATTGTTTTCTTCATGCCGCTATTATTGTTCGTCACAACCTTATCTCGCTCCCTACTCGTTAGTACGTTACGACTGTGAACGTTAGCCTCTTCAAAAAAATCTGAGAATTTGTAAGATATTATGTCTGTCTGTGAAAGGAAGGTGTCATAGCTAAAACCTAACACAAGATTGGGATGAGTGCAAGAAAAGCTCGGCTTTGTTTACATCGAGTGAAGTGAAGTCTTGCCGTTGCTTATGTGAGGTTCTTCCTTGAGAGGCAAGTCTTTAATCCCTTGCGGATTAATGGCGCAGAGTAGTTTGATTCCGGAGCTTTCGTGAGTTTGGCGGGTCGGTTTATGTGGAAGGAATGAAACGGAACTGAGCCTTCCCTATTACAAGCTTAACAGTCTGCTGATGGTGGCTTTGAACGGAACGATTGAGCGTAACGAACGGATGAAGGGGGGACGAAATTACAGATGAATGAGTGAAGAGAAGAACGGCGGGAGTCTGTGGAGCCTATGAGAGGCTATTAGAACGCCTATACCGCGCCACTGACAAGGCTTTATCAGGGTGAGCCGAGGATGGGCAACCGCCAGTTGCCTTCTCGATTGTTCCGCTCTTTCACGCCAAACATATATTGACAATCAAGTTGTAGAATCATAGACTACAGAAGTCGATCATGCAGACCGTGACAATTTAATATGGAAAGCTGAAGACATATTCAAAAAACTGTATAAAGTTGTAGAATATACGGATTTGGTAAACTCTACGGATACGTAGAAAAAACACTGTTAGGCGGATACGAGAAAAACAAATGCCCATCAATTATCGCATTGATTTACGCCAGAATATGATCTGGACAACAGTAACTGGGATTCTGACGGACGGTGAACTTCTTGAGCACAAGCAGAAGATAGTGAGAGATCCGGATTTCCGACCGGGAATGAGAGAGTTGTCCGATGTCCGGAATGTCGAGCAAATAGATATAACCTCTGAAGGGGTGCAACGCTTCGTAGCGCAGGATGCCGATGATGTTTTGCTCCTTCGTAATCACAGAATAGCGATTGTTGCTCAGGAGGATGTCGTTTTTGGCATGGCTCGTATGTACGCGATGATGACAGAAAAATATCTTGGAGACGTTATGGTATTTCGAGATATGGAGGATGCTATAGCGTGGCTCGGAATTGAAGAACAAGGATAGTTATCCCCTTCCTTCCAACTAAAAAAACATGAAATTGCTCATCATCATGCAGCCAACCAGGGACGGTTTCATTATCAGAGCCATTAAAAGAAATTATATTCCCTTCTAAATCTTTAATGTATATTCGAGGGTCTTTACTTTTAACATTCTCTTAAAGCCTTGCTAAAAAGGGAAAGTAATTAGGTGTCAGGGCTACACTCTTGACAAGAACGCTCTACTCCCCCCCCAAAAAAAACATCTCCCCTAGCGCATTTCCAGCTGCTTGTGAGCAAAGGAAGGACTTATTTTGGTGACGCGATCGGTCTTGATTGTTGCAAAGTAGTCCCTTTTATGTTATAAAGTAACCATATTTTAGATGGAGGGGATTATGATTTCTGTAGGGGTAAAGGAATTAAAGGCAAAACTGAGCAGCTATGTAGGCATGGTGCAGAAGGGCGAGGAGGTCGTTGTGACCGATCACGGAAGGGAGGTCGCCCTTGTTATTCCGATTTCCAAGGAAAGGCAGGCCGTTAAATCGCTCATGGATTCCGGCAAAGCTAAGTGGTCGGGTGGAAAACCGGAGGGTCTCAAGGGGGTCAAGGTCAAGGGTAAGCCCATGTCAAATACCGTCCTGGAGGAACGTCGTTGATCCTCTATCTTGATACCAGCAGCCTCGTAAAGCTTTATGTGGAAGAGGAATACTCCGACTTGATCAAGGAATGGGTCAGGGAGGCAGAGACAGTTTCAACCTGCCGCGTGGCGTACCCAGAGGCCGTTTCTGCATTCAACGGTCGCTTTAACAGCGGCGACCTTTCCGAGGATGATTACAAACTGATATTAAAGAGATTTTCCCAGGAGTGGAAAAAGCTTGTTGCTCTAGACTTTGATGAGCTTGAGGCGGGCCGTCTCGTAAAAAAGCATGGTCTGCGGGGATTTGATGCTGTCCACCTTTCCGCTGCAAAACTACTTAAATCAGACAAGGACATCTCCCTTTCGTTTTCTTCCTTTGACAAAAAGCTGAATGACGCCGCCTCTGCCGAAGGGCTGACTGTTTTGTCCGCGGTAGTCCGTGGCCAATTGCCGAATTTAGGTTAAAATGAATGACTGGACTGTATACATAGTAAGGTGCTCCGATGAAACCCTCTATACAGGGATCACCAGAGACGTCAAGAGGCGGATAGAGGAGCATAACGGGAGCGGCCTCCTCGGTGCCAGGTACACAAGGGCCCGCCGTCCTGTGAGGCTCGTATACTCTGAGGCTCATAAAACACGGTCAGGGGCGGCCAAGAGAGAGTATGAGATCAAGCGTTTGAGCAGGGAAGAAAAGGAGGCCCTTATCCGTGCGGCTTAACTTCTTAGCTTGAGCCCCAATCCAGCTTAGTGTAAAATATACCGATGATAAATATCACACCTACCATATCTATCGACGAAGGCGAGATACATCTCCAGTTCGTCCGGGCAACTGGCCCCGGCGGCCAGAACGTAAACAAGGTGTCTACTGCCGTCCAGCTCCGTTTTGATGTCGGAAATTCTCCATCTTTACCTGGCGACGTCCGTGTGCGACTCATCCGCCTTGCAGGGAGGCGCATCACTCAGGATGGTATCCTCATCATAGAGGCACGACAGCACCGCACCCAAGAGAGGAACCGTGTTGATGCCATAGAGCGTCTGGTTGAACTGATCCGCAAGGCAACTGAAAAGCCGAAGCCGAGGAAAAAGACGAGGCCTACCCTTGCTGCCAAAGAGCGCAGGATAGAGGGTAAAAAGCAGATGGGTGCAACTAAAAAGATGCGTAAAGCTGTTAAGGAGGCTCCATGAGGTTCGGTGATATCGAACTTTTCTCCCTTTCCGACGGGATAATGAGGCTTGACGGGGGGGCCATGTTTGGGGTTGTCCCAAGGGTCTTCTGGGAGAAGACAAACCCGGCAGATGAGCTGAACAGGATCGCAATAGGAGTAAATCCTTTATTGTTAAAAGCAGATGGTGTCAATATCCTGGTGGACACTGGAAATGGCGACAAATTCAGCGAGAAGCTACTAAAGATTTACGGGATAGAAAGGGAGCCCATCCTTCTGAAATCGTTATCAGATGCCGGCCTCAGGCCGGAAGATATAGACATAGTCATAAACACGCACCTTCATTTTGATCACTGCGGTGGAAATACCTTTGTGGATGCGAGCGGGAAGCTTATGCCGACCTTTCCTAATGCAAGATACATAGTTCAGAAGATGGAGTGGGAAGATGCAACCAGGCCAAACGAGCTGACAAAGGCCAGCTACCTCCCTGAGAACTTCATCCCGTTGATGCAGGCAGGGCGAATTGAACTTGTGGACGGCGATATGGAGGTCTATCCTGGCGTTACCGTTGTGCATACCCCTGGACATAACAGGGGGCATCAGAGCGTGAAGATCGAGTCAGATGGAAAAACGGCATTTTATCTTGGGGACATGATCCCGACTGCGGCACATGTCCCTCTGCCATATATAATGGGTTACGACCTGTATCCCCT
>JAENJC010000211.1 GCA_016844545.1 Deltaproteobacteria bacterium
ATTTAGGTTAAATAACTTTCATAGGGTTGAATCAAAACCTCAATACGGCTTTAAATATACTGCCCCATACACTGAGTCATTGACAGAAGCCTGAATTGTTGGTAAAAAGTATCCATGCAGAACAACACTCATATCATTATAGCAATCATATTCCTGTTTTTGGCTGTAGTTAACATCCCATTTGGCATGGTCCGATCAACAGTACCTCGTTTCTCAAGAAAATGGGGAAGATGTATCTATATACCGATTCTTTTAAGTATACTTATGAGAAAGCTCGCAATGGTAAGTTATGCATTCATCCCTGTTTTCCTTGTTGCAACAGTAACCGGACAGATCCTGGGCGGCAGGATAAAGAGCAATCAATGTATAAAAACAGAACAGGAATAATTACTCTCCTGGCCTTCTGCTCCCTTTTATTCGTTTCAGCAGTTCTCCCTTCCCCATCCTTTGCTGCAACGTCAACAATGAACACTCCCATAAAACTAACCACCCACACCGCTGACGACTTTCAACCCGCTGTTTCTCCAGACGGGAAGATGGTGGCCTTTGTATCCAACAGAAGCGGGAACAACGATATCTGGCTCGTTCCCATAAAAGGAGGCCCTGCAAGACAGATGACATTCCATACTGCATCCGATTCAGCTCCGGCATGGAGCAGGGATGGAAAGAGGCTTGCCTTCACCTCTCTCAGGGAAGACTCAAAAGGTGATATATGGGTGCTGGATTTGGAGGGCAATACAGAGACCAGGATAACAGACTCCAAGGGCGCTGAATCATACCCATCGTGGCTTCCTGACGGCAGGAGGATTGCCTTTTCAAGAGGTGAAGAGGTATGGAGGATCGATTTACGGACTCATAAAGAGGAACGCCTGTTTAAAGGGTTCTATCCTTCTGTCTCACCAGACGGCAGGTTTATAGCCTTTATAACCTTTGATGATTCCTCCTCTGGAGGGAAGGGCAGCATATATCTTTACAAAACAGCCGACAGCAAGATAATCAGACTGACCTCCGGCGAATTCTCCGACGCATTCCCTTCCTGGTCATTAGACAGCAGAGAGGTTTATTTCTCAAGGTTTTCCGAGGACACCAACAGCGACGGGATTATAAATCTTCAGGATAACCCCTCTATATGGATGATTGAATTTAGTTCAGACTCCGACAACTCAAAACTTGCCGTTCAACTCACATCCGGCTCTTCATACGAACTCTTCCCGTCTGCAACTGATAACAGCGTCATATACGCCGCAAGCAAGGGAAAGGATATTGATATCTACAAGGTTCAGATAGATGGGGAGATACCAAGACTAAAAACGGCAGGGGAACAGCTTGGCCTTGCATATCGGCAGAGAGATGCCCTACACAGGCTCTTGGCGTTCAGGAAGGTCTACCTTTCTGATTTTCCCAAGGATGATGGACTGTTTTCAGAGGCCAGATACCAGGCGGCCCTTACATATATGGAATTGGGACACAAGAAGGATGCGGCAAGGGAGCTTGAATCCCTCCTCTCCTCTTTCCCCGAAGGGAGAAGATACGCATCTCTCGCCAGGATCGAACTTGCAAAATTTAAGGCCGCAGATGCAGTATCCGCAGGTGACAAGGGTAGAGGATTAGGAGAGGTGACAACTCTCAAGGTGATCATAGACGAATACAAAGACCACCCATATTCCCAGGCCATGGCCCAGTTGGAGATAGGCAATATATATATATCACTGAAGGACGATGTGCAGGCCCTGAAAGAGTATGAAAATATCCGTGGGCTTTACTCCTCGGAAGCCGCCGCAGTGGCCCAGTCAAGACTCAAGATTGCGGACATGTTCAGCTCCTACGGGGATGAGCAGAGGATTATTGATACCTATATATCCATTATTAAGGATTACCCGGACTCGTTGGAGTGGTGCCTGACGGCATCTCAGAGGGTCCTTTCGCTTATAGAAAGGATTAAGGATGAAAGAGAACGCCTGGCAAAGTACAGGGAGATTATCTCAAAATATAAAGGGCTCCCGTACCTCCCGGCTCTTGCCCAGTATAAGGTCGGGGAGTTCTACCATGTCAGGGGCAGATATGAGGAGGCCATTTCAGAGTACAGGCGGCTCCTGGATGATTTCCCTTCTGAGACATCCATTGCGGATGAGGCATCCATCGCTATGGCAGAGGTTTGGTTATCCAGAGGTTCGCACGGCAATGCTCTCTCCATCTATGAAGTATTGATGAAAAAGGGGGTTCTCCGCGCCGGGAGGTTATACATAAATACTGCCCTGGAAAAGGGGAGGATGGAGCTTCTGGGAAAAGAACCGGCCCAGGCTATAAAGAGCTACAAGGCTGTAATAGACCTTGACTACAACGATATCAGGGCCCACAGAGGCTTGATAGAGGCGTATGCCGCTAAAGGCGAACCTCAAAAAGCTGTCGCCATATATACGGAAGAGGTAAAGAAGTTTGCTGACAGCGACACAGCCCACTATGCCCTTGGCCTTGCCTATACCTACCTTAACCCTCCGGCGCTGAATTCTGCTGAGTCGGAGATAAAAGCCGCCCTGTCTCATAATTACTCCCTTCCCTTTGCCCATCAGACCCTTGGCTGGATATATGAAATCAAAGACAAGACTGAAAACAGCAGGACCATGGGGCTGGCTGTGGACGAATATATGGCGGCCCTGGCCCTTTCTCCACCGGGGCAGAAAAAGGAGGCATCCGACCTCCTGTTGAATATCGGTAACGGTTACTCCGCCCTCGGGAACCATGAAAAGGGGTATGAATTCTACAGGAAGAGGCTGGATACAGGGATTGGATTTGATGACGGTATGAGAGAGGCGGTCTTTTACGAAAACTTGGGAAATGCGGCCTCCAGGGTAGGTAAATACAAGGAGGCGGTTCCTTACTATCTGAAGGGCCTTGGCTATGCCAAAAAGGTTAGGGACAGGAAATGGGAGTTGAAGATAACCGAGGAGATGGCCCTCCTGTATCAGGAGGCCAGGGATTATGCGAAGGCAGCCGAATATTTTTCACAGGCGCTGAAGATAGCTGAAGAGGCAAATATGGCAGAAGCGAGGGCTGTC
>JAENJC010000212.1 GCA_016844545.1 Deltaproteobacteria bacterium
CTGTAAGGCGGATAGCCAAGGCTGTGACCCGATGCGAGATTGCTGGGCTTGCCAGGGCAAAAGATAAAGACATAGACAGGGCATGGGAGGCGCTGAAACACGCCAAGAAGCCGAGGATTCACATCTTCCTTGCCACCTCCGATATCCACCTTAAGTATAAGTTGAAAAAAACAAGGGAAGAGGTGCTGGAGGCTGCTGTAAAGGCCGTGAGACATGCCTGTAAATATACTGAGAATGTTGAGTTTTCCGCAGAGGATGCGGTCCGGAGCGATCAGGCATATCTGGCCAAGGTTGTAGCGGCAGTTATCTCTGCCGGGGCAAAGACAGTGAACATCCCTGATACGGTGGGTTATGCGATACCTTCTGAATTTGGCAACCTGATAAAGTACCTGAAGGAAAACGTTCCGAACATTGGCAAGGCAGTCATCTCAGTCCACTGTCACAATGATCTGGGTCTTGCTGTTGCCAACTCCCTTGCCGCAATCCAGAACGGGGCAGGACAGGTTGAATGCACAATAAACGGGATTGGTGAGAGGGCAGGGAACGCTTCCCTTGAAGAGATAGTTATGGCTCTTAAGACAAGGAAGGCGTTGTTTGGTTTCGATACTGATATCGTCACAGAACAGCTTTATTCCACAAGCCGCCTTGTGAGCCATATAACAGGGATAGTTGTTCAGCCGAATAAGGCGGTTGTGGGAGCCAATGCCTTCGCCCATGAGGCTGGCATACATCAGGACGGGATGCTTAAGGAGAAGGCCACTTACGAGATTATGACTCCAGAGTCAGTCGGAGTCTCGCAGAGCGCCATTGTAATTGGTAAACATTCAGGCAGACATGCATTTAAGGCGCGTCTGAAAGAGTTGGGATATGATCTCTCGGAAAAGGATTTAGAACTTGCCTTCGAGAGGTTCAAGAAGCTGGCCGACCAGAAGAAGGAGATATTTGATGAAGATCTGGATGCCATAGTAGCCGATGAGGTGCTGAGGATACCTGATAAGTACAAGCTTATATACCTGAATGTATCCAGTGGAAGCGTTACTGTACCTACTGCTACCGTAGAGCTGGAAGCAGACGGCAAGAATGTCCTTAAGGCTGGCTTTGGTGTGGGGCCTGTGGATGCTGTTTTTAAGACTATTGCGACAATAACAAAGACCAAGAGCAAGCTTTTGCGTTATTCTGTTGACGCCATAACAGGTGGAACCGATGCCCAGGGCGGGGTTACTGTAAGACTTGAGGAAGGCGGCAAAACAGCTATAGGCCAGGGAACCGATACTGACATCATCGTTGCCTCAGCCAAGGCTTATATAAATGCCTTGAACAAGCTTGAGTACAGGAAGAAAAAGACC
Organism: Deltaproteobacteria bacterium; assembly: GCA_016844545.1. Taxonomy (GTDB): domain Bacteria; phylum Desulfobacterota; class JAENJC01; order JAENJC01; family JAENJC01; genus JAENJC01. The sequence goes on from JAENJC010000212.1 coordinate 1,347, forward strand.
TGGACCGATCTGCCATAAACATAGACAAACCGTAAATAGACCGAATATTGCATCATATAGAAGATGGCAAGATAGTTGACCTCCTGATCACTCAAGGATATTTTTTTGAAAATTTGAGTTGCCGATGGAGTCAGCTGTTAGCCGTTTTCAAACCAGACTGACGACCCCTGCAAAGATCAATGCAGGGTTTTTTTATTTTGGAAACCTTTATATGCAAAGAGTGAGAATATATATGTCAAAGATCATGATAATAACGGCAAGGGAGATTCCGGGCTCGAGGGGGAATCCAACAAAAGTCATTCCAGCATGCCTTATTTTAGTAGCTGTGCTCCTGATGTTTTTCGGCAGCGCCAATGCAGAGGAAAGGTATTCGCTTTTTAGGAACCTGAAGGAGGACGTCGCCTATGCAGTCACCTCTCCTTCGAGGATGGATAAAGAGAGCGCCCTCATCACCCTCGGCATCATTGGCGCCGGCGCAGCCATATACATCCAGGATGAGAAGATAAGGAGCTATTTCCAGGACCACAAGACGTCATCCCGAGATAACATCTCCGAGGTGGCGGCAAACCTTGGAGACGGGTTGTACGACCTCGGCTTCCTTGCCGTATATGGAGGCAGCGGCTACTTCATCGGGAACGAAAAGATGCAGGAGACGGCCCTTCTATCTGTTGAATCATTCATTGTCGCAAATACTGTGGGAACGGCAGCCAAGATAGGGGTCGGACGGTCAAGGCCATATACGGAGGATGGAAATAGACGATTCTCACCATTCTCCACCGATACGGACCATACCGCCATGCCATCAGGGCATACCATAAGCGCCTTTTCAATCGCCTCGGTCTTTGCCGAGGAATATGACAATCCTGTAGTTGATGTAATAGCCTATGGGCTGGCCTCCATGGTCGGCATCCAGAGGATTTATGGCGACAAGCACTGGGCCTCGGACGTCTTTGCCGGTGCAGTCATAGGAATAGTGTCCGGTAAAAGCATAGTTTACCTGCATAAGAGGAAAGATACCGGCAGCGTCTACCTGGTACCGATCTCTCCGCCAGGCGGGCAAGGGGTGGGAGTGACGGCAGTTTTGTGCTTTTAAAGAGGATGAAGGCTTAAAGTAGAATCTATGTGTAAAGGGAATACGACACAGGAAACAAAGGTCATGCCATAATATCTCCTTATGTAACTATACCAATAACATCTTGTTCAACGGCTGGCCTGCCGGAACCATGGGGTATACGCCTTCTTCAGGGTCAACCTGGAAGTCCATGAACACAGGCCTGTCCTTCACCTTCAGGGCCTCTTTTATCACCTTCTCCACTTCATCCACCTTTGTAGCCCTGAGGCCAACGGCTCCATATGCCTCTGCCACTTTCACGAAATCTGGGGCGCAGTCTATGCAGGTGTACGAGTACCTCCTATGGAAGAAAAGCTCCTGCCACTGTCTGACCATACCGAGAAAGTGGTTGTTTAATATCGCAACCTTTACAGGTATCTTAAACTGCACTGCTGTTCCCAGTTCCTGGATGTTCATCTGAATGCTTCCGTCCCCTGCCATGCAGATAACGGTCTTATCAGGATTTGCTACCTGCGCCCCTATGGCTGCAGGAAACCCGAAGCCCATGGTTCCAAGGCCGCCTGAGGTTATAAGTGTCCTCGGCTTGTTGAACGGGAAGAACTGGGCCGTCCACATCTGGTTCTG
>JAENJC010000213.1 GCA_016844545.1 Deltaproteobacteria bacterium
AGTTCCTGACACCTGAGTTCCGACAAGGACCGTAGTCATGGCATTGACTGTGCCTGTAGCGGTAACGGTCGAGACTATGTCGCCATTTGAGACCTTCTCTGTCCTGAAGTTCAAGGCATTCTCTTTCTTGCCGAATAATATAAAAGCAATTCCACCGAGGGCCAATAAGATCAGAATGCCGAACAGTATTCTCTTCATAATCCCAACCTCTCCTTTTACACTCCCATTCGCAGTCATTTTCGGTTTCTTATCTTCAAAAATATGTAGACATTGTACTTGTCTTTCTCAAAATCCCCCTCTATCTATCCGCAGGGCATTCATACCCGGAGGGTGTAAACCCCTTTTCCAATGGGGGGCTTGGTGTTCCTTTTTTTTGCAAAGAGGGGTCAGAGCCTGCGCCTGCACGTATTAAGCAGGGGGTAGATTTTATAAAAAGAAATGCAGGGAGAGATGAGGCGTAAAACGAAGTAATGATTAGTTTTTGCCTTCAGGGGGGGAGTGGTTTATTCTCCCCTGAAACGGTATACAGTTTCTCCTTCCCTGACAAGTCCCAGGTCCTTCCTGGCTATGTTCTCAACGTAGCGCCTGTCGCTCCTCAGGGAAGACAGCTCTCCTCGCAGGTATTGGTTTTCTCTCCTCAGTTTCTCGACCTTTGCCCTTATGTCATCCCTTTCACTGGTTAACTTGGAGGCCTTTATAATGCCTCTCTCACCAAATACGGTCAGAAGCGCCGTTAAAATCAAGACAGGCAATACGATCTTCAGTAGTCTTGGAAAGAGTTGGGACATGGTCACCCTTAACTTAATAAGAACTTGAGAAACTGAGAAGTTAAGAAGTTCAGAAGTTCAGAAAAATCTCAACCTCTCACCTTCTCATCCTCTAAACTTCGAGTTACTATCGCAGGTTGTAAAACGCATCTCTTCCTGGGAACTTTGCCATTCCGCCCAGTTCTTCCTCTATCCGCAGGAGCTGGTTGTACTTGGCGATCCTGTCTGTCCTGCTTGCTGAACCGGTTTTTATCTGTCCTGCATTGGTTGCAACTGCTATATCGGCAATGGTTGTGTCCTCGGTCTCACCAGATCTGTGGGATATCACGGCTGTGTAACCGGCCTTCTTGGCCATCTCTATCGCCTCAAGGGTCTCTGTCAGGGTTCCTATCTGGTTGACCTTGATGAGGATGGAGTTCCCAATCCTTTCTTTAATGCCCCTTGAAAGCCTCTCTGTATTCGTCACAAAGAGGTCGTCGCCTACAAGCTGGACTTTATTCCCCAGCTCTTTAGTAAGGATGCTCCAGCCATTCCAGTCATCCTCAGAAAGGCCGTCCTCAATAGATATTATAGGATACTGTCTCACCCAGTCAGCATAGAAGGCTACCATCTCCTCTGAGCTCTTCTTTGATCCATCGGATTTCTTGAATACATATTTTCCGTCCTTATAGAATTCGCTGGCGGCAGGATCCAGGGCTATCATGGCGTCTGTGCCTGCCTTGTAACCTGCCTTTTCTATGGCCTCAAGGATGACCTCAATAGCTTCTACGTTAGATTTAAGATTAGGCGCAAATCCGCCTTCATCTCCAACGGACGTGGCATATCCCTTGGAAGACAGCACCTTCTTGAGAGAGTGGAAGACCTCAGTCCCCATTCGGAGGGCGTCGGAAAATGTCTTTGCCCCGACAGGCATGACCATAAACTCCTGAAGGTCCACGCTATTGTCGGCATGGGCTCCGCCGTTTAATATATTCATCATGGGAACAGGAAGGGTCCTGGCATTAACTCCTCCGATATAACTGTAAAGCGGGAGCTCAACGGCATTGGCAGCGGCCCTTGCCGCAGCGAGGGAAACTCCAAGGATGGCATTTGCGCCCAGCTTTGCCTTGTTAGGGGTACCGTCCAGCTCTATCATGACCCTGTCTAATGCAGCCTGGTCCAGGGCATCCATATCCAGAAGCTCAGGTGCTATGACGTCATTTACATTGTTTACAGCCTTTCGCACCCCTTTGCCGAGGTACCTTCCCTTGTCGCCATCCCTGAGCTCAACAGCCTCATGCTCTCCGGTAGATGCCCCTGAAGGAACAGCCGCCCTTCCCATAACTCCGCACTCAAGGAGCACATCTACCTCAATGGTTGGGTTACCTCTCGAGTCAAGGATCTCTCTGGCATGGATATCTTCTATTAGTGTCATAACAGCCTCCTGAATAATTTTGCTGAATAATATCAAAACAGTGGCGTCACTGCAAGGGGTTTCTACACGATAAATACTGTCTTATCCCCTTGGCTTGGCAAGTATCTCAAGTACCTTTAAATCGAGGAACCTCTTTGATGCAGCGGATTTTATGATGCAGACAGTATCGGCTCCCCTTCCTGTCCCCGCAACTGCCACCACCTCCTCAAATTCAGGTATGAGTCCTGCATCGCACGCCTCCATCACTATCTCACAGCAGACCTTCGGCCCTTCCCCAAACCGCCTGAGCGACTGGGCAACGATCATCGTGGGATAGAGGCCGTTAAATTTCTGCGCGAATGCCGTTTCTATGGAGTGTGTAAGGATGGTCCCTGTATATATCTTCCCGCCCAGCCTGAGTATCTCATCCCTGTTCTCAGGCAACAGTTCAATCTGGTTTGCCTCCTTGAACCCTGCCGAATGGGTGACTGCAACGAGATTTACATCTTTACCCTGAACCCTTCTGGCCATGGCAACCCCGGTATCTCCAACTGTGGTGGCAACTACCACATGTTTAAATCCTCCGTCTACTAATGATGCCGTTATCTCAATGCACCTTCCAGAATTTTCCTTCCCACCCTTTTCAAAGTATTCGACCTGCCTTATCATATGCCTCCGTGATTTGTGACCCTCATCCTTGATGAGAGGGTGATAGCATTTTTATTATATTCTATTTTATCTCCACAGATGCCTCTGGATTAAACGGATTTGTCCTGATGGCAAGAGAGTAGAGGTATGGATAGTTGTCTCGCAGATGCTTCATATATTGAAGCCATTCAGAGATGAGATGTCCAAAGGCCCTGTTGATATCACCATGTTGATATCACCATAAACATGCTCGAGATCAGTAGAAGGAAGGTTGTTAAGGTCGGGTCTAACAGTAAGCTCTTCTGAAAGGTGCAATACCGCCCACAATAGATCGGTAAACTTGTCATGCTCCAGAAGGTTCGGGTTCTGCAAAAGACCGAGCATAAAGGATCTTTTTGCAATCATAAACTCCTTTAAGGGGGACAGCTCCATAGATTTAAACCTGAAATCGCACTGAAAATTACCGGCATCGTTTTTTGCATCTGCAAAGTTGACGTCTTTCCATTCTCTGGTTATTGTAAGCATCTTGTCCAGTTGTTGACTGTTATGAGAGAGCTGCCGGAGCTGCTTAAGCAGCTCATTTCCTACCTCGCTGTAAAAAATCCCTATGACCATATACAGCTTCTTCAGCATGATCCGCTGTTCTCTCTCGGTCAAAAGCTTTTCGATGATTACAGTGACAAGAAGCACCTGAACTGGAACAAATACGATATCCAGGGCAAGATAAAACATAAGGGTCTTGGCGTCCCCGAAAACTGCATAGTGTAAAATGCCCAGTATGGCCGATAAGGCCACAAGAATAAGCCCTATAAACAACTTCCAGTTTGAACTTATCATCTTACCCCCTTGGATGGTACTTTTTATGTATCTCCTTGAGCCTCGCGGTTGTCACATGGGTATATATCTGGGTCGTAGATATATCTGCATGCCCAAGCATCATCTGAAGAGAGCGCAGGTCTGCACCCCTTTCCAGGAGGTGTGTTGCAAAGGAATGCCGAAGCGTGTGCGGCGTAATGGATATGTTTATCTTCGCCCTCCTTGCATACGACTTGATGATCTTCCAGAACCCCTGTCTTGAAAGCCCCTTTCCTGACCGGTTTGTAAAGAGGCATTCCGAGTGCCCCTTGCAAAGCCTGCTCCTTGCGTTCAGGATATAGTCCTTCACCCATATCTGGGCCGATTCCCCGATAGGGACAATCCTCTCCTTTGAACCCTTACCATACGCCATCAGATACCCCACGTCCAGGTTAACATCCCCGACCTTTAGAGATACCAGCTCCGATACGCGAAGCCCGGTCGCATAAAGGAGCTCAAACATCGCCTTGTCCCGCAGTCCTAATGGCTTCTTTGTGTCAGGGGCTGCCAGGAGCATGTCCACCATCTCCAAAGAGATCGCCTTTGGAAGCCTTGATATCCCCTTGGGCAGCTCTACCAGAAGGGTGGGGTTGTCTTTTGTATAACCTTCGGCATTCAGGAACCTGTAAAACATCCTGATAGTAGTGAGCTTCCTGGCTGATGAACGCGGCGATATCCCGCTATCCCTGAGTTTACCAATGTATTTTACAATATCAAGGGGGGCAACAGCGCCTACGTCAGAAATCTTTATCTCCGAAAGGTGATTTATAAACCCCAGGAGGTCCCTGCTGTAGGCATCAATGGTGTTATTTGAGAGCCCCTTTTCGACGATGAGATAGTTTATAAAAAGGTCAAGGTAGCGTTCCATCAACCTTTACCCCTGCCCATCCAAGCCCTTACCAGCCGGGCCTCTTCATAGTTTACCGTATTGTCACCCTGATCTATCACTGCCCCCAGTCCCCGCTGCTTTGAAGTTAAAAACATCTCCTCAATCCTGCGCCGCTTTCCGGGTTCAATTAGATTGTCTATATCAATGTCGCGCCCTTCAAGGATTAATTTCTCAACATGGCTGGCAATAGTTGACTGGGCAAGTTTTCTCTGCCTTGCGACCTCTTCCATAGACAGCCCTTTAGTCAAAAGCCTGTAAGTCTCTTCGACTGTCTCACCTGTCTTCTTATCGCGGGGCCTGGCTGCAACAGGCCGGTCAAAGGGTGCTGCCGGCTGAGTCGTTATTGTGATATCAGGGTTTTCTCTCAGGTATCTGTTTATCTCTAAAACAAAGGCATCCCCATGCCGCTTAAGCTTGGCGTCTCCTACACCGGTAATCTTTCTCATCTCAGCCAGGGTCCTCGGATAGGATACACACATCTCGTGAAGGGTCTTGTCTGAAAATACGACAAACGGAGGGACCCCAATCTCTTCGGCTGTCCTCTTTCTTAGAGAACGGAGCCTCTCAAACAGGCCTCTGTCTCCCTCTCCTGTGATGACGCCTCTCTTTGCAACCTTTGTCTCATCCCTCTTCAGCGCTGAGACCTGCTCCCTTCCAAAAAGGACGTCATTCCCCTTTCCTGTAATTTTCAGAACAGGATAAGGGACCCCCTCCTGTCTGATAAGGTCCTGGGCAAGAAGCTCGTCAACGATTAATCTCCAGTGCCCCTTGTCCCTGTCCTTTCCTGCGCCGTAGGTCTTTATCAAGTCGTGCTGAAGCTCCCTGATGCGCTTTGTGTCTGCGCCTGTCACTATGTCAACGATATGACCTATCCCATAACTCTCTTGCGTCCTTGAGATGGCAGACATCACTATCTGTGCATCTCTCGTGACATCTATCTGTTCGGCATCGCCTGCGCAGATGTCGCAGTTCCCACAATTGTCTCCCCGATAGACCTCTCCGAAGTACCCAAGGAGCCGCTTTCTTCTGCATACGTTGTGAGTAGCAAAACCCACCACCTGATTCAGCTTCTCAAGGACTATGGCCCGTTCCGAATCATCGGTTATCTGGTCTATGAAGTAACGGAGCTTTGGGATATCACCCCTTCCGAAGAACAGGAGGCAGTGGGCCGGTTCCCCGTCTCGCCCGGCCCGCCCTGTTTCCTGGTAGTAACCCTCGATATTCTTCGGGAGATCCCCGTGGACAACAAACCGTACGTTGGATTTGTCGATCCCCATGCCGAAGGCTATGGTGGCAACTATCACAGATATCTCGTCCCTGTTAAATGCATCCTGGTTCCTTTCCCGCACGTCCGACGACAGACCGGCATGATAGGGGAGGGCGCTGATACCGTT
>JAENJC010000214.1 GCA_016844545.1 Deltaproteobacteria bacterium
GGTGGCACTCTTCTGCAACAGCTCTACGTATCCCGCGACATGCCGGAGGGGTGCCCGGAGGTCATGGGAAACCGAGTAGCTGAAGGCCTCCAGCTCCTTATTTGCCGCCGTAAGCTCTGCAGTGCGTTCCACAACCCGCTGCTCCAACTCCGCATTAAGCTTGCGAACCTCCTCCTCGGCCTTTTTCCTCTCCGTGATATCCTGGACGGTTCCTATCATATGGACAGGTTTCCCAGCCTCATCAAAGGTAACCTTTCCATGTTCGTGCACAATATGCTCCGTTCCATCCGGAAGCACTATGCGGTGGTCTATGCTGTAAGGCTTTCTATCGCACACGGCCTCATTTACCGACCTTACTACAAAGTCCCTGTCATCCGGGTGGACGGAACTCAAGAAGGCATTATACGTCGCCCCAAATTCCTGGGGCTTGAGCCCAAATATCCTATATATCTCATCTGACCATCTAAGCTCGTTTGTTACGATATTCCAATCCCAGTTGCCAAGATGGGCGATCCTCTGGGCCTCTGCTAAACCGGCCTCGCTCTTCTTTAACACATCTTCAGCACGCTTGCGCTCAGCATCTGTCTCTTCCAATGCCTTTGAATTCCACCAGACCAAAACCACCAAACTGGCAACGCTCATCATAGCAAGCAGCAGTATGCCAACCTCGGTATTATAAAATCCCATATCCTGGCCCTTTATTCTCAGCCACACCAGAAAAACAGGGATGTAGATCGCCGGAGGTAGAAGGCGCCGAGCCATTACCCCACCTGCATTTTCGCTGGTCACAATACCCATAAGCCCGTATCCGGCCTTGGCGAATAAGATAGCGAGGGAAAGCAAAAGAAAGGCTATAGATGTATGGAAAGCCACTGACATGTGTGGAAGGTTAAGGACATCGAGAGACTTCCCCCAGTAAATATATCCGAGAAATGCACCCAAGGTAAAAAAAACAGGGATCAATGAAAGAACCTGAGCAACCAAATAATTATTACGTGCCCTGAAATTCAAAAACAGTAGTGCAAGGCCGAGGATAGAAAAATTCAGTGCAGTCATGGGCGCCATCCGGCCCGTGGGGTGGGTAATTTCCGGTACATCACTGAACAGTAACTGATCTATGCCGAAGTCAACGTTGAATATATATTCAGACAGCGTAAGAAGACCTGTCACGACCACTATTGTCGCGCATCCCTTTGCTATTCTGTGTGCCCAGAAATCCTCTCTGAGGGCAATATATAAAGATATGCCGGATAGGGTAAAGCAGAGGGCAGTGTTTGCCTTCATGGTAACAAAGCCGGGGAATACACTCTTCAGGGCGGAGATATCGAATATCCAGCCTATCAGTACGAGAGAACCGGTTATGGTTACGACAATGCCCGATCCTCTTGAAAAGGCCTGGAGCAAAGAGATGATTCGAGACGCAGATTGTGCCACTTTAGGATAACCCTTCCTCTATCCTTATAAACACGGTCTTGTCATGGACCACCGGAAGACTGTCTATCTCATCAAGGGCCTTCCTGACATCTTTTTCTTTAGCCTCATGGGTCATCATGACGATGGGGACTGAGCCGCCGACCTGTCTCCCCTTCTGGATCATGGAGGAGATGCTTATGTTGTTTTCACCCAGTATCCCAGATATCTTTGAGAGGACCCCAGGCTTATCCATGGCGGAAAACCTTATATAGTAATGGTTCACCGTCTCGGAGATGTCCTTTACCTTTGCATCTTTTATGCACCCTTCACTGCATCCGAGAGGCGGGACCCTCTGATGGCTCTTCTTGATAATATTTCTTGCTATATCTGCAATGTCGCTTACAACAGCGCTCCCGGTAGGCATCATCCCGGCCCCCCGGCCATAGAACATGGTGGAGCCAACAGCGTCGCCGGTGACATATATGGCGTTAAAGACACCGTCCACATTGGCCAGCATGGCGCTTTCCTTCAGCATTGTAGGATGCACCCTGGCCTCTATCTTCCCTTTATCGTCCTTCGTTATGGCAAGGAGCTTTATCCTGTACCCAAACTCCCTTGCAAACTCAATATCCAGCGGGGTTATCTTTGATATCCCTTCAGTATATATGTCCTCAAACCTTATCCTTACGCCGTATGCCAGAGAGATAAGAACCGCCAGCTTGTGGGCTGCATCAACCCCTTCAACATCGAAGGTCGGGTCTGCCTCTGCATAACCTTTTTCCTGTGCCCTCTTCAGGACATCTCCAAACTTCTTCCCTTCCGCTGTCATCTTTGTAAGTATGTAGTTGGTGGTTCCGTTCACTATCCCGTAGATCGATTCGATCCTGTTGGCCACAAGGCCCTCTTTCAATGCCCTTATTATCGGGATACCGCCTCCAACTGAGGCCTCAAACCCTATATCAATACCCTTCCTGTATGCAGCCCTGAATATCTCATCCCCATGAACCGCCAGGAGAGCCTTGTTTGCGGTTACCACATGCTTGCCATTATCTATAGCCTTCAAAATAAATTCCCTGGCAAAACCGTAACCGCCAATAAGCTCAACGACTATATCTATCTCAGGGTCGTTAAGTATCTCATTTGCGTCCTTTGTAAGGATGGCCGGATCAACATTTATCTCCCTCTTCCTCTCTATATCGTGATCAGCAATCTTTTTAACAACGATGGGAATACCTACCCTCTCCTCAATCAACAAAGAGTTTTCAATAAGTATCTTTGCAGTACCGGTTCCAACTGTCCCAAAACCTACAATACCAACATTTATCTTCTTCATATCGCGGCAAACGCTCCTTGGATTATCTAAATTTCATAAGCTGGTTCTTGCACATCTGAAGGCTTTTTATCAACATGATCATGCCTTATCGCAGAATACATCTCTACCCTGTTCCTTCCATTATTCTTTGCACTATAAAGGGCCTCATCTGCCATGGCTATGAGCTTATCAATATCCGTCAAGCTGTCCCCGGTTAATGCTGAACACCCTGCGCTTAGTGTTACAGAAATGGCCTTAGATTCATCCAACTGGATTTTCATTTCTTCGATTCTCTTTCTGAACCTTTCG
>JAENJC010000052.1 GCA_016844545.1 Deltaproteobacteria bacterium
TTATTAAGGACAGGCGAGCTTCACGAAAAGGCTGATGCCCTCATGACCCTCCTCAGAAACTGCACACTATGCCCAAGGGACTGCCGTGTAGACAGGACGGCAGGCAGGCTTGGATACTGCCGTTCTGGGTATCTCCCGATAATTTCCAGCTACTGCGCCCACCACGGCGAGGAGCCGGTACTCTCCGGCAGGAAGGGGTCGGGGACGATATTTTTCGGCAACTGCAATCTCCGCTGCGTATTCTGCCAGAACCACCAGATATCCCAGCCCGCATGCTCCTTGAAAGAAAAGGAGGTCGGATTTGAGACCCTTGCCGACATGATGCTGGAGCTTCAATCGCTGGGTTGCCATAATATTAACTTCGTTTCGCCTTCCCACTTCGCGGCCCAGATAGTCAGGGCCGTTGATATCGCCGCATCAAAGGGCCTCATGATACCGCTTGTCTATAACACAAACGGATATGACTCACTTGATACGCTCAGGCTTCTGGAGGGGATAATAGACATATACCTCCCTGACATCAAATACAGTGACGACAATGCGGCGCTTGAGTATTCAAAGGTCGGGGATTATGTGGAGCATTCAAGGGCTGCAATCCTTGAGATGAAGAGACAGGTAGGAGACCTCGTTATTGACTCTGAGGGGATTGCTCAGAGAGGGCTTATCGTCAGGCACCTTGTTCTCCCCAACGACCTTGCAGGAAGCAGGGAAAGCCTGAGATTTATAAGTGAAAAGGTGGGCAAAGAAACGTATATAAGTGTGATGTCCCAGTACTTCCCTACCCATAAGGCGGCTGAATATCCACTGATATCACGACCGATAAGCTTTAGTGAGTATGAAAAGGCGCTTGAATGGCTTGACAGCTTTGGGCTTGAAAACGGTTGGATGCAGGAGCATTCGAGCAGGGATTTTTATCAGCCGGATTTTGACAAGGATAAACCTTTTGGAGGAGATTAAGTAGGCTATTCGAAGAGGCTTACATCTCCCTTACCTTCCCTAAGTATCACAGCGCTGTCCTCTCTTAACTCTACGATACTGGAGTGTCCTCCGGTGAATATTCCGCCGTCTATGACTGCATCCAGGCTTTGCCCCAAGACCTTCTCTATATCCTCCGGGTCTGAAAACAGGTCATGCCCAGGTATATGGGCGCTGCTGGTGACAATAGGGTGCCCCAGTTCCCTGACAATAGAAAGGGAGACAGGGCTATCTGGAATCCTGATCCCAACCTGCTTCTGCTTGTTCTGCATCATTCGCGGGACTTCTCTTGTGGCAGGGAGGACAAATGTGTAAGGCCCGGGAAGGAGGCGTTTCATGGTTCTGTAAGCGAAGTTGGAGACGATTGCGTACTTGCTTATGTCGGAAAGGTCATGGCAGACTATGCTTATCGGTTTCTTTGGATCAAGGTTTTTTAGCTGTCGTATTCGATCAATTCCCTTTTTGCTGAATATGCTGCATCCGAATCCGTAGACGGTGTCCGTTGGATATGCAATCACACCGTCATTTTGAAGGATCTCCACCACTTTCTGTATCAGGCGTTGTTCCGGGTTTTTGGGGTGTATCTTGATAAGCATAAAACCTCAAACCTTTATCTATCCACAGATTCCAAAAGTAGGCGCTTCTAAGCGACGCAGATTTCACAGATTAAACCATTACAGAACAGCAAGAAGCCGTCTTACCTTCTCCAGGTCATCTTCCGTATCCACACCAACGGACTGAAGCCTGGTGGTTGGAACCTTTATCCTGTATCCGTTTTCCAATGCCCTGAGCTGCTCCAGCTTCTCCGCCTCTTCGAGGGGGGTCTGCGGCATTCCGGAGTATTCCAGAAGGAAGCCCCTCTGGTAGACATAAAGACCTATGTGCTTGAAGTGGCCTGTCAGTAAAGAGAGGGGTGAAGCATCCCTGAAATACGGTATCGGATAGCGGGAGAAGTAGAGGGCAAAGTCGTTCCTGTCCACCACCACCTTCACTATGTTGGGGTTGTTTAACTCCGCCTCGTCCCTAATCTCGGCCTTCAGGCTCCCCATGACAATGGAGACATCCTCCATCAATGGCCTTATCGCCTCGTCAATCATAGCAGGCTCAATAAGAGGTTCATCCCCTTGGACATTCACAATTATATCGGATTCAAGGGCCGCAGCCACCTCTGCAAGCCTGTCTGTACCGCTCTTATGCGCATCGGATGTCATGACAACCTCTCCGCCGAACCTTTTTACGGCATCGAGTATCCTCCCGTCATCGGTCGCAACAATCACCCTGTTAACCAGTACCGCCTCCCGCGCCCTTTCATAGACATGCTGGATCATCGGCTTTCCTGCTATATCTAACAATGGTTTGCCTGGAAGCCTTGTGGATGCGTACCTTGCAGGTATAATGGCGGTGATGTTCATTACCCAACCTCTCTCTTGAGGTCTCTTGACATGAGGTTTATCACTGCCTCTTTTGCCGGAAGCCCTTCATAGAGGATTTTATAGACATGTTCTGTTATCGGCATCTCTATGCCGATCTTTTTTGAGAGCTGGTAAACCGCCCTGGATGTTGCAACCCCTTCTGCCACCATATTCATGCCGCTCGTGGTCTCTTCAAGGGTCGCCCCCTTTCCTATCTTGTAACCCACAGTCCTGTTTCTAGACAGCTCACCTGTGCATGTCAATACCAGATCGCCGAGTCCGGCCAAGCCTGAGAAGGTAAGGGGATTTGCCCCCATCTTTGCCCCAAGCCTTGATATCTCAGCCAGCCCTCTGGTAATAAGGGCTGCACGAGTGTTGTATCCAAAACCAAGGCCGTCGGAAATCCCCGTTGCGATGGCTATGACGTTCTTTACTGCTCCTCCGAGTTCAACTCCTGTAACGTCGTCATGTGTATATACCCTGAAATAGTTGGTGTTAAAAACCTTCTGCGCCTTCTGTGCGGCCTCTTTATTCTCAGATGCAATAACTACAGCGGTTGGCATCTTCAATGCAACCTCTTTGGCAAAACTTGGCCCGGAAAGAAAGCAGAGATTTTTATTCAGGCCTTTGGGCAGGGTCTCTTTCAGAAGGTCGCTCATCAGCATAAGGGTCCCTTCCTCTATCCCCTTGGAGAGGCTGACGGTTGTGGTATCTTCAGAAATGTGCGGGACTGCCTTTGAAATAACTCTTCTTACCACTTGGGCAGGGGCGGCGGATACCACCATCTCCATTCCTGACGCGGCCTCTTCGAGGGAGTTTGTAAATTTGATATCTTTAGAAAGGGCAAACCCCGGCAGATAGACATCATTCTCGCCCCTGTCCCTCATCCTCTCGCAGAGGTCTGCCTCATAGACCCAGAGGGTAACGCCATGGCCATTTAAGGCCAGCATGTTTGCTATGGTGGTTCCCCAGCTTCCAGCGCCTATAACACCTATCTTCATTTAAGATATTTCTCCACAGTAAACGACACTGCCGCCCCGTCACCAACAGCAGTTGCTATCTGCCTCAACTGCTTATTTCTCACATCCCCGGCTGTAAATATGCCTGGAACGGAGGTCTTCCCCTCCTCGTCAGCAACGACATACCCATCGGTAGTGAGCTCAATAGTCCCCTTTAAAAACTCGGTGTTTGGGTGCATCCCCACATAAATGAAGACCCCTTGGGCCGGCAGATCTGATATCGCCCCGCTTTTTACATTCCTGAGTTTAAGTTTGGTCATACCTGTTTCATCGCCATCTATGGCGTCAACCACTGTATCCCAGATGAAAGATATCTTAGCATTGGCGTGAGCCTCTTCCTGGACAATGGCATCAGCCCGGAGTTTGTCTCGTCTGTGGATTATATGGACCTTGCTTGCAAACCTTGTCAGGAAGAACGCCTCAGATAGGGCTGAATTGCCTCCTCCAATGACTGCAACCTCCTGGTTTCTGAAGAATGCCCCGTCGCATGTCGCGCAGTAAGAGACACCTCGCCCGACATACAGTCCCTCCCCTGGGATATTCAGCTTGATGGGTGCTGCTCCGCTTGCAATTATAATGGCTCGGCACTTTAAGATTCTATCCTCAAGGTGGATAATCTTTATCTCCCCCTCGACTGTTATCTTTTCAACTGTGCCGCTGTCTGTCTCAAGGCCGAACCTTTTGGCCTGCGCGATAAATCTTTCCATGAGGTCTGGCCCCTGGATCCCTTCCGGAAAGCCCGGGTAGTTCTCTATCATAAAGGCTGTCATCACCTGCCCGCCTGGTATCATCTTCTCCAGCATCAATGTCTTGAATCTGGCTCTGGCGCAGTATATCCCCGCTGTCAGCCCTGCCGGACCTCCGCCGATTATAATCACGTCATAGATGTCTGACATATTCCCTCCTGGAAAAAAGATCCAAACGCCCCCTGACCCCCTCTTTATTAAAGAGGGGGAATGAGGAAATTATTGTTAAATGCTCATAAGGACAATAGTAACGAATGTCACATAAAGGATTCCGTTGAGAATAAGTTTTGGCGGTGTCATCTGCATCTTTCTGACGGCGAAAATATACAGCCAGACAGCAGCCAGGATTGTAATAACACTGCTTGCCGAAACCGTCAGGTTCAGCGTCCATGGTGTGAGGAATATACCTATGGCAGGTAGGACGCTACCCTGAAACACCATGGCGCCGGTTATGTTTCCTACAGCCATAGTGTCTTTTCCCTGTCTTATCCAGAGGATGCTGTTGACCTTCTCAGGGAGCTCTGTGGCGATCGGCACAATAAGGAGGGCAAGGGCTATTACCGGGATTTGCAGCAGATCTGCCAGGTGTTCAACCCCGCCCACAAACCCCTTTGCCCCGGCAATTATGAGGGCCAGGGCAATAAATAGCTGGACTACCACAAAGAACATGTGGTCCTTGAATATTGCGGAAAGATAAAGGTTCTTGCTCTCCTCTGTCGCATGCCCCTCTTTAGCAAGCGCCTCACTGGCCCTTATGGTCTCCATAACATAGTAGAAATATGTAAGGACAAGGACGATGGCAACAAACACCCTCAAGATACGCCAGTCCGCAGGGGTGAAGGCTACAAAGAAGGCCAGGGAAAAGACAAAGATAAAAAACTGAAGGTCACGCTTGTATCCGGTAGGTTCAGGCTCGATATGGGCCTTGCCACGCCTATTCTTAAATATCAGCGCAGCCATTCCTACAAGGAACATGGCCATGGTTGAAAGCATGAAAGGAGCGCCAAGGATGGCTCCAACACCGACCTCTTCGCTGACATGTGCGGAGTTTCCGGCAAATATGGCAACCAGCGGGATCATTGTTTCGGGAAGGGCAGTCCCAACTGCTGCAAATATACTCCCTGTCACTCCTTCAGAGAATTTGAGCTTTGCCCCAAGGGACTCAATGGCATTGGTGAATATCTCGGCGGCTACAATAATGACGAGTAAAGAGAAAAACAGTATAATCAGATCGTGGGTCAAGGGATAACTCCTTTTATTATTATGAATAGTTAGACGCGCATGTTGTGCATATGAAGTTAACAGATGGGGGTTATTTTTTCAACAGATTTCCAAGGCATTCACTGTAAATGGACACAGCAATGCCTTTGCTGGATTCCCCCGCCAGAAGGTCGGGTTGAATAGTTCGTTATCTATACCATCTAACAGGACTTAACTTACCTGATAATCCATCTCTGATTTCAAAAACGCTTCCACCACTTCCGGATCGAAATGATTCCCTGATAGTGACTTTATATGTTCAATCACTTGTTCTTTAGGCCAACCAAGTCTATAAGGGCGGTCAGATTGTAATGCATCATAAACATCTACTAAGGCGAATATCCTCGCGGATAGAGGAATCTCCTCCCCTTTCAGCCCCCTGGGGTAACCTTTACCATCCCATCTTTCATGATGGTAATAAGGGATATCAATAGCTGACTTAAGGTATGTGATTGGCAAAAGAAGGTCACGGGCATAAACAGGATGCATACGCATTATCTTCCATTCTTCCTCGGTGAGAGGTCCTGGTTTTAGGAGAATAGGATCTGGGACTCCCATCTTGCCAATATCGTGGAGTAATGCGCCTCTACGTACGCTTTTAAGTACTTCCTCACTCATACCCATGTCACGGGCGAGACGTACTGTCATCTCAGTTACACGCTGAGAGTGCCCTTCGGTTTCTTTATCCCGAAGGTCAAGTGCATGCGACCAGCCCTCAAGTGTGGTTTCATAGGCTAATGAAAGCTCAGTATTTGCTCGGTGCAGGTCATTAAACAAAGAGGCATTGTCAACAGCTATGGCTGCCTGTGAAGCCAAAGCCTCTACAAAATCTAAAAAATCCTGATTCATGTCAAGCCTGGTACGATGGAACATCTCAATAACGCCCTTAATATTTCCCTTGGAAATGAGTGGCGCACAGCAGTAGGTGATAAAGCCTTCTTCCGACAAGAGAGGAGCGCGCAGGAAATCCCCTGCATCTTTTTGAAGGTTTTCAATATAGATTGTGCGGCCTTCAAGTGCGGCACGTCCTGCATATCCTTCACCAAGACGCAGATGGGAATGTTGGAGCACTTTGGTGCTAAAGCCGCGGCTGGCTGCATGTTCCAATCGTAGCGTGTTGGGATTACACAGCAGTATGTCGACAGCGTCAACATGCAGGGTGGCCGAGACCTGCTCCAGGAGAACATTGAGGATAACATGAAGATCAAGGCTTCCGGTAATCGCCATGTCGATATTGCGTAGTGCTGCCAGACGGTCTATTTGGTGTTTAATTTGTTCTTCAGCTATCCTGCGGCCTCTGATATCGCGAATTATAGCCGTTACGAATATACTGCCATTGACCCTATACGCTGATAGAGAGATTTCTATCGGTATTAATGTCCCGTCTCTCTTTAACCCCTCTACATTATACAATTTGTTATGTCTTAACTCCCCGGTTTGTATAAATTGCCTGAACCTCTTTTCAAGCTCAATTCTATAGCTATCAGGAACTATCAGATTTACATTCTTCCCCATCACATCTTCACGGCTGTAGCCAAATGTTTCCTCTGCCTTATTGTTCCACAATACGATATTCATTTCCGAGTCGCAAATAATCACAATGTCATTTAAGCTTTCCAAAATGGCAGAATATTGGGCATCAATGTTTTTGAGTTGAGTATCCTTAATATCGTAACTTTCCTTAAGACTGGTTGTGTACCCCTCCAATTTGATATTTGCTTCTTCGAGCTCCTCCTGGAATTTTCTGCGCAATTTTACTTCAGTGATTATTGGAAGATATACTAATTTGTAAAATAAGGGTGTCAGAATCAGGGTCAGTGCTATGCTATCAAATAGGGCATTGAAAAACTCATTTTCAATGGGAACAACTATCAGAAACAGCATGACCAAAGCTTCTGCAATAAACACGATGGCTGCAATACGGATGGTATAAGTAAGGGCGGGGGAGGATAACCCTAAAGCATTATTATTGGTAGAATCTTTTGTGGTAGATGACATTATGCCTCACTTAAGTCCCCTTTAGGAAGGGTGGGTTAGCCAAACATCTTTTAAACCCTGACAATTGGTTTGTCAAGTTGTTAAAGGTATTTGGATAAGGATAGATGGAATAAATAAGAAGGCTTGGGCTTCTCTGGGGCCTCAAATTTTGAGGCTTGAGATGGTCTAACTTATTGAAAGCTTTAGGAATAGATTGGTGGAGGCGGTGGGAGTCGAACCCACGTCCGAAGAT
>JAENJC010000215.1 GCA_016844545.1 Deltaproteobacteria bacterium
ATAATCCCTGCCTCAGTATATTATCAATATCGACTTTCTTGCGTCAGAATATCAAAGTAGGGGATGTGTGTCAATTAATTTAACCTGAGGAAAACCCATAATCTCAGCATGTTCTGAGTGTAAAGCGATGATTACACGCAGACCGTTTGTAAGGGATATTGATTGTTAACTTCCAATATATCTAATGTTGACAATCACGAAGAATAATTATAATCTTTCTCCTGGCAACAGTAACCGTGGCTTACTGGTATTAAAACGGCAATTAAATATCTAAATTGTATCTCCTCCCCCTTGATGGGGGAGGATTAAGGTGGGGGTGAAAGATCGTGAGTTTACAACGGTCTCCCCCTCCCCTTAATCCCCTCCCGCCAGGGGAGGGGAGTTTATATATAGCTGCCGGAGTAATAACTCTGCAAGGTATTATGAGGAGGTTTTTTTGGATAGTGAGGAGATATTTAAGACGGCGGAGAGGGTGATTGCCGGTGAAGGGATCAGCTATAAAACCGCATGTGACCTGATAAAGCTTGAAGGGGGCAGGATTTATGACCTGTTGGCTGCCGGTAACAGAATAAGGGAGCATTTCAAGGGGAATCGTGTGAGCCTCTGTTCCATAGTTAACGCCAAATCCGGCAGATGCCCGGAGGATTGTTCATTCTGCGGCCAGTCGGCCTTCTATAATACTGATGCAACAGAATACGGCCTCATTGAACCGAATGCCATAGCGGAAGCCGCCGAAAAGGCAAGGGGGATGAAGTCCAGGGAGTTCAGTATAGTTACCAGCGGTACCAGGGTTGAGAGCGAAAAGGAGCTGGATCGTCTCTGTCAGGCCCTTCAGAAGATCGGTGAGGGGATGGAGAGGTGTGCATCCCTTGGTATAATGACGAAGGAGGCCCTCTTTAAACTTAAAGAAGCCGGCCTTGAGAGCTACCATCACAACCTTGAGACCGCCAGATCCTATTTCCCTAATATATGCACTACTCATGATTATGATGATGATGTCAATACGGTGAAGATGGCCAGGGAGATGGGATTTAAGACCTGTTGCGGAGGGATATTGGGTCTTGGAGAGTCGCTTGAGCAGAGGGTTGAACTGGCCTTTACCCTTAAGGAACTGGATGTGGACTCAGTTCCCCTGAACTTCCTGAATCCTATAAAGGGGACCAGGATGGAGGGTATGAAGACAGTCCCACCGCTTGAAGGGCTGAAGGCCATTGCAGCTTACAGGTTCATACTCCCCGATAAAAACATAATAGTTTCCGGCGGCCGCGAGGTTACTTTCCGCGACCTCCAGAGCATGATATTCATGGCAGGGGCAAATGGGACGCTGATAGGGAATTATCTCCTGACAAAGGGACGTAAGCCCGAAGAACTTTTGCAGATGATCGAGGATTTAGGGCTTGAAGTAGAAGGATATAAGGATTGATGGATTTTATTACCGAAGAAATTGATAATCTGAAGACCTCCGGCCTCTACCGCACTCTCCGCGCCATAGAAAGCGTGCAGGGGCCGAGGGTTAAAATAGATGGCAAAGAGGTAATCCTCCTCTGCTCCAACAACTATCTCGGACTTGCAGACCATCCAAGGCTCAAAGAGGCTGCTGTGAAGGCCATTGAGAAGTATGGGGTTGGCAGCGGTGCATCGAGACTGGTTTCCGGCACCATGGGACTTCACCAGGAAGTGGAGGAAAGGATAGCCAGGTTCAAGGGGACGGAGGCAGCCCTAGTCTTTAATTCCGGTTATGCCGCGAATGTCAGCGTTATCCCTGCCCTTGTCGGTCGAGGGGATACTGTGTTTTCCGACAAACTCAACCATGCCAGTGTCATAGATGGCTGTGTCCTATCAAGGGCTGAATTCAAGAGGTATCCGCATAAGGATATGGAAGGGCTTGCGTTACGGGGAAAGTCCCGATACTACGACAACCACCCCGCACTTCGTGCTCCCTTCCTTAACTAAGGAGGGGAATCAAAGGGGTGGTATCATTCCACGCAAATTAATCGTTACCGACTCTGTCTTCAGCATGGACGGAGACATTGCCCCGTTGCCTGAAATAATCGAACTTGCCCAGAAGTTTGGCGCCATGGTGATGGTGGATGACGCCCATGCGACAGGTATCCTGGGGAATACGGGGAAAGGAAGCCTTGAGCATTTCGGCTTGAAGGCTGATGACATTATCCAGATGGGGACCCTGGGAAAGGCGTTGGGGACATTCGGGGCATATATTGCCGGGAGCAGGGAGCTCATTGATTATTTGATTAACAAGGCCAGAGGGTTTATATTCTCTACTTCTCTGCCCCCTTCCGTCCTTGCCTCAGCTATTGCTGCCATAGACCTGGTTGAAGATGAGCCCTCCCTGAGGCAGGCGCTTTGGGATAAAACCTGGTATCTTAAGAAGGGGCTTGATTCTCTCGGTTTTGACACAATGGGGAGTGAGACGCCTATAATACCTGTCTTTGTTGGAGATGCTGGAAAGACCATGGAATTCAGCAGAAGACTGTTCGAGGAGGGTATATTCGTATCCGGTATCAGACCTCCTACTGTCCAGGAGGGTAAATGCCGGCTGAGGGCTACTGTAATGGCGACTCACACTTACAATGACCTGGACATGGCGCTGGATGCATTTTTAAAGGTAAAAAAGTCCTTCTTATAGACGTTAAAGATGCGATGTTATGTGACTTCGTAGAAATATGGCTTTAGCCATGTTAACAGGCCTAAAGGCCTGTTGCTACAAATGATGACGGAGTCAAGTGGGGAGAGAACTTTGTCTTATTTCATGACAAAAGGCGGCATAAGGCTAAGGTATGAAGTAAAGGGGGAAGGAAGGCCTGCCCTCTTTCTCCACGGATGGGGGATGTCATCCAGGGTCTGGAAATACCAGGTTGAACATTTATCGAAAAAGTTTAAAACTGTGACACTCGATCTAAGGGGCCACGGTGGATCCAGCCCATCCGATGACTACAGCTTTGAGGCCCTGGCAGGAGATACTAAAGAGTTTATAGAAGCTCTACCATTTGGGTCTGTCTCTCTTGTAGGCTGGTCTATGGGAGGTTCTGTTGCCATTATGGTAGCAAATAAATTCCCGGAGATAGTCAGCACCCTTGTCCTGGTGAATACAACACCTAAATTTGTGGCATCAGAAGGCTTTCTGCATGGTCAGCCTGAGGCAATGTTAAGGCGCTTGGAAAGGCAGATAGACAGGGGCCTCAACAAGGCAATGCTTGAATTCTGCTCCTTAATGTTTGAGCAGGAGGGAATAACTGAGGAGGTGTGGGAGACCGTTGCTCTGAAGGAATGGCCGTCAAAAGAGACATTAAAGGGATATCTGAAGACTCTGGGAGATTCAGATCTAAGAGGGGAGCTGATAAAAATAAGCCACCCGACAATGATAATGCATGGGTTGCTCGACAGGATTTCATTCCATGAAGCCGCAGTATTTATGGCTGATCGGATTAAAATGGTCCGACTTGAAACACACCATGATGAGGGGCATGCCCCTTTTCTGACCAGGCCTGACTGGTTTAACACGGAACTTGAGGGTTTTCTGAATGAATTTAGAAGCTATAATTGATAAGAGCAGGATCAGGCAGGCCTTTTCCCGTCAGGCCCATGTCTATGAAGAAAATGCGCCTATGCAGAAAGCGGTGGCACAAGGGCTTATTTCTTTAATATGTCTCACGTCTCAAGCCATACATCCCAAGGCTTTGGACATAGGCATTGGAACCGGTTTTGCCAGTAAAGAGTTTTCAAAAAGGTTCCCAAATGCCGGAGTCTTCGGCTGCGATATATCCTATGGAATGCTGAAAGAGGCGGACAAGACCGGTGCAATCCTGACAGAAGCCGATGCAGAGCACCTTCCTTATAAAAGCGACGCCTTTGACCTTGCATTTTCAAGCCTTGCCTTCCAGTGGACAAACCTTCGTGATTCTATAAATGAGGCATTCAGGGTTCTCAGGCCCCATGGTAGGATTTATTTTTCCACCTTTGGGGAAAAGACTCTGAGAGAGCTTGCTGATTCTTACAACTCTGCCTTGGGTCTGCTGAATACAGGGAAGGCAGTAGGGACAATGAAATTTGAGTCTTCACAGCGGTTCAAGGCCATCATGGAATCCACCGGATTCAAGGATGTAGAAGTTAAAACCGATTTTATAAACGATAGTTACTCCACTCCCGAAGCCCTTTTGCGGTCTCTCAAGGCCATAGGAGCAGGAAACCCTTCAAGGGAGTTTCACCCCTCCAGAAGCCTGTTGCACGAGATCTTCAGGATATACAAGGAGAGATACGGGAATGAAGATGGTGTTTCTGCAACGTTTGAAGTAGTCTATGTCTGGGGAGTAAAGAGATGAACGGTAGGGCCTATCTGTTATCTATATTTATATAAGGAATAGCCCCGATATTTGAAAAGAGGACGACGTAAACTTGTTTAACAGGTTTATAACTTACATATGGATATAAAGATTGGAAAAACTACCCTTACCCTCATCCTCGGGGATATCACCCTCGAAGAGACCGATGCGATAGTTAACGCCGCCAATTCTATGCTTGCCGGTGGTGGCGGTGTGGACGGAGCTATCCACAGGGCCGGGGGACCGGGGATAATGGAGGAGTGCCGGAGGATCGGGAGATGCCCGACCGGAAGCGCGGTAATCACAACCGGCGGCAATCTTAAGGCTAAAAATGTCATTCATACAGTGGGGCCGATATATAGGGATGGGAATAGCGGTGAGGGTTGCCTCCTCGTATCCGCATACAGGAAGTCTCTGGAGATAGCGGTAAAAAACGGGATCAGGAGCATCTCATTCCCCTCAATCAGCGCGGGAGCCTATGGTTACCCGATAAAAGAGGCCGCGAAGATTGCATTAAAGACAGTCGTAGAGTTCATAGAGTTCATTATTGAACAGGGGAAGCCGGAACTTGTCAGATTCGTCCTCTTTTCCGACAGGGATCAAAGGGTATATGAAGAGGCGCTTAAGGACCTAATGAAAATTAAAGGAGTAACATGAACAATTTCTTTATTACAGGAACCGACACAGGTGTCGGGAAAACAGTTATTGCTGCTGCCCTGGCTGCTGTTCTCAAGAAAAAAGGAATAGACGTCGGGGTGATGAAGCCTGTTGCCGCCGGCGGATGGGATGATGCACGATTTTTGATCAGAGCGGCTGGAGTTAAGGACAATCTGTTTCTCGTAAATCCGTACTGTCTTGGAACACCTGTAGTTCCGGCAGTTGCCGCGGAGATAGAGGGGGTCAAGATAGACATCCGAAAAATAAAGAATGCGTATGATGTGCTTTCAAAAAAACACGATATCCTTGTTGTTGAAGGTGTTGGCGGCCTCCTTGTTCCGATATACAAGAACTATCTGGTTACGGATCTCATCAATGAACTGAAGTTGCCGGTC
>JAENJC010000053.1 GCA_016844545.1 Deltaproteobacteria bacterium
ATCCATATCCAGTCACGATTGCAGCCCTCAAAAAAGCTATTCCAGAAGTGGAAAAAGAGTTTAATATCGTTCATGCCTCGGAGCTTGTAAGGTAATTTATTGAGGAAAGGTGGTGGAAGCAGCCCCACATCTCCAAGTACAACTGTCAATGTCACTGGGACATACTCAGGCAGTTGGAGCAGTTCTGTAGTTTCTCAGTCCGGCGCACTTGTGGCGACCTTCGCACAAAGTGGTTCAACCGTATCAGGCACAATAGGCATTGGAAATTCTCCATGTTTTTCAACGGGGAATATCCAAAATGGCACAGTATCAGGCAGCACAATAACATGGAGTAGCAGCGGAATAGGGAGTTTCAGCGGGACAGTTAACGGCAACACAATTACAGGGACTTACAATGTTACGTTGGCCGGGGCTTGTTACGGCGATCATGGGACATTCACGGCAACCAAATAAAGCTCTTGATGCTTGGGGGGAAGGGGCATAAAGAGGGTCACCCATTAAAAGACACCCGTCAAGAGAAAAAAGAACTCCATTAAGCAAAGATCGTTTTTTTGCCTTTCTTTGTTCAATACTGAATTAACAACATCTGCACCTTTGCCGTAGTTTCATTAGTTTCGGAAACCGAGGGACAACCCCCATATTAGAAATCAATCCCCATGCCGACAAAACCTCTTCTGCCTAAAATGAATAAACGGGAAGTCAGTCTCCAATGATCTCGTTGAGCCCTTCGACAATCTGGTGCAGTTCTTCAGGCGAGGTCTTGCCGATTTTTTTGCCAAGCCGTTCAACAGAGAGAGTTCTTATCTGGCTTATCTTTACCCACGACTGCTTCGGCAGATGAGTGGTTTTAAGTTCAAGTGTCAGAGGGAAGCCGGCCCTTTGGGACTGGCTCGTCAAGGCAACGGCAATGACCGTTCCGGATCGTTCATTGAAGACCTCTTGACTGAGGATAAGCACTGGACGCAATCCGGCCTGTTCCGACCCCTTGACAGGATTCAGGTCCGCCCACATAATATCGCCTCTCAATATTCTGGCCATTCACCCAACTCCATAGAGAAGCCTTCTTCCGCCATCGCTTTTTCAAATTTCGGGTCAAGCTTGGAACACTCATTCGCAAGGCGGCTTTGTTCGACTCTTTCCAGTTTTTCCTGAACGGCGGTCTGAATTGCCTTGCTTCGACTGGGGAATACATGGGTCTTAACCAAACGGTCAAGCTTGGAAAGAATCTGTTCGTCTATACTAACGGCAATCTTCGCAGTGCTCATCTTTTACCTCCAGTATTACTATATATCATACCTGTTGTTTCCTGCAAGGTCTTTTTGTAAGGATGAGACGGTCAAATCTTTATAGTTGACAACCGGCTGTAAATGCTGCAAATTCAGGCTTTCGAGGGAATAGGAGTCACTTCTTCAAATATCATTTAGCAGATGAGGCCAGGAGTGGCACAGGTGGCCAGCCTGTGTAAGACAATCCCCTTTCACCTTCAATAAGATAAAGGGTGAAAGGGGATATGCAGCAACGGTTTATTATTTCTAGTTCTTTTCAGGTGTCCAGCTTGCGAGGTGTTTTATGTAGTTATACTTCCTCTTCGCCAGGGCGTTTGCCTGCTTCATCAACTCTGCTGCCAGTTCCGGCCTTGCTGCCTTAAGAGACCTGTACCTGTTCTCATTATATGCATACTCCTCGAAAGGTATGGTCGGTTCCTGGCTGTCTACTATCATTGGGGCCTTACCCTGCTTTTCCAGCTCAGGGTTGTAGCGGAAGAGCGGCCAGTGACCGCAGGCTACTGCCTTCTTCTGCTGCTCTATCCCGCGGCTCATGTCTATGCCGTGGGCGACGCACTGTGAATAAGCAATTATAAGGGAGGGGCCGCTGTATGCCTGGGCCTCCTGGAACGCCTTGATTGTCTGGGACTGGTTTGCTCCGTAAGCTATCTGGGCTACATATACATTTCCGTACATGGACATGATAAGACCAATGTTTTTTTTCGGTGTCCTCTTTCCGCCTGCTGCAAACTGGGCTATGGCTCCCAGAGGCGTGGACTTTGACATCTGCCCTCCAGTGTTGGAGTAAACCTCCGTATCGAGGATGAGAAGGTTAATATTCTCACCGGACGCCAGTACCTGGTCTACCCCGCCGTAACCTATATCATAGGCCCACCCGTCACCGCCTACGCCCCATACTGATTTCTTTATTATATAATCTGCAAGGGAGAGGAGGTTTCTGGCTTCAAGCGAGTTTTCCTTCTTCAGCTTTTCCTTGAGCTGTTCAACAAGCTTCCTGGTTTCCTCAATCCCGGCCTGGGTGCTCTGCTCCGAACCCTTTATGGAGTTAAACAACCCGACATAACTGCTGAAGGAAGGGTTTGCCGAAAGCCTTTCCATAACCTCAATTGCCAGAGCATGGAACTTGTCCATGCTCTGCCTCATTCCAAGGGCAAACTCCGCAGTGTCCTCGAAAAGGGAGTTGGACCATGCCGGTCCCCTGCCATCCGGTCTGGTGGTATAAGGGGTGGTAGGAAGGTTCCCGCCGTATATGGATGAGCATCCAGTGGCGTTTCCGATAAGAAGGCGGTCTCCGTAGAGTCTGGTAAGAAGTGTAATGTATGGAGTTTCACCGCAGCCTGGACATGCGCTGTGATATTCAAAGAGGGGTTTTACAAACTGGCTCCCCTTAACAGTCCCGGCATTGAACTTTGACGGGTCAGTGTCAGGTATGCTCAGGAAGTAGCTGTAGTTCTCCGCTTCTGCATCCCTCAGCGGTTCCTGGAGCTTCATGTTTATGGCCTTGAAGTCAGGGAGCTTATTCCCCTGTTCATCCTTCTTCATGGCAGGGCAGTTGACTACGCAAGCGGCGCAGCCTGTACAGTCCTCGGGCGCAACCTGAACCGTATACTTCATCCCCTTCAGCTCCTTACCGGTTGCATCAACAGACTTAAAACCGGCAGGGGCATTTTTTAAATACTCAGCATCGTATGCCTTGATCCTGATGGTGGCGTGCGGGCATACAAAGGAACACTGGCCGCACTGGATGCAGAGATCCGGCTCCCATATAGGTATGTGAACCGCAATATTCCTCTTTTCGTACTGGGTCGTTCCAACAGGCCAGGTCCCGTCTGCAGGGATGGCGGAGACAGGGAGGGCATCTCCCTTCCCTTCTATCATCCTGGCGGTTACGTTCTTAACAAAATCAGGGGCATGGTCAGGGACAGCCGGTCTCAGCCTCTTCGTGGCGGTGACCCTAGCAGGAACCGGGACCTCTTCAATGTTCTTTAGCGCAGTATCAACTGCGGCATAGTTCATCTCTACAACCTTGGTCCCCTTCTTCCCGTATGTCTTGTCTATCTCCTTCTTGATAGCCTTTACAGCCTTATCCTTCGGGAGGATGCCGGAGATGATGAAGAACGCCGTCTGCATGATCATGTTGATCCTGGAGCCAAGGCCGATCTCTTCAGCGAGAGAGATGGCGTCTATTATATAGAACTTCATCTTCTTGGAGATGAGATGTTCCTGGACCTCTACAGGGAGTGTGTCCCAGACCTCTTCTTTCTTATGGGACGCTGTCAGGAGGAAAGTGGCCCCTTCCTCTGCATTCCCCAGCATGTCGTACTTTTCAAGGAATGAGGGGTTGTGGCACGCAACAAAGTTGGCCTTTGTAAGGAGGTACGGGTCGTTCACCTTCTCCTTTCCGAAACGGAGGTGAGAGGTGGTCATGGCCCCGGACTTCTTGGAGTCATAAACGAAATAACCCTGGGCATAGTTGTCTGTCTCTCCGCCAATAATCTTGATGGTATTCTTGTTGGCTCCAACCGTGCCGTCTGCGCCGAGACCGTAGAACATTGCCCTGTAAGTCCCCTTTTCGTCTATGGAGAATGAACTGTCGTAAGGGAGACTGGTCCCTGTAACGTCGTCATTTATACCAATGGTGAAGTGGTTCTTTGGTCTTGCCTCTGCCAGGTTGTCGAATATCCCCTTGACCATAGCCGGTGTGAACTCCTTGGAACCGAGACCGTACCTGCCGCCAACGGTCTTGGGGTATATCTTGAACCTGGCAATCCCCTTTTCCATCGCCTCGCCCAAAGCAGTCCTGACGTCAAGGTAGAGCGGTTCGCCGATGGCTCCAGGCTCCTTTGTACGGTCAAGGACCGCTATCTTCTGGACTGTAGTTGGAAGGGCCTCTGTAAAGGCCTCTATGGAGAACGGCCTGTAAAGCCTTACCTGGATAAGCCCCAGCTTTTCACCCTTTGCATTCAGTGCGTCAATGGTCTTTCTTATGGTGTCTTCAGAGGAACCCATAGCCACGATGACCCTATCAGCCTCTGGATGGCCGTAGTAGTCGAAAAGACGATACTGTCTGCCAACCAGCTTTGCAAAATTGTCCATTGCCTTCTGGACTATGGCAGGTGTTGCGTCATAGTATTTGTTTACCGTCTCACGCCCCTGGAAATAGACATCAGGGTTTTGCGATGTGCCGCGGATGGCTGGGCGATCTGGTGAAAGACCCCTCATCCTGTGGGCAATTACAAGATCATCATCAATCATGGCGCGCATATCGTCAAAGGTGAGCTCCTCTATCTTCTGAACCTCGTGGGAGGTCCTGAATCCGTCAAAGAAGTGGAGGAACGGTATCCTTGATTCAAGGGTTGCAGCCTGGGCTATGAGGGCAAAATCCATCGCCTCCTGCACATCCTTTGAACAGAGCATGGCGAAACCGGTGGACCTGGCAGACATCACGTCAGAGTGGTCTCCGAATATCGAAAGCCCCTGACATGCAAGGGCCCTGGCTGTAATGCTGAAAACAGTTGGTGTAAGCTCCCCTGCAATCTTGTACATGTTGGGGAGGATTAGCAGTAGCCCCTGTGAGGCTGAGATAGTTGTTGCAAGTGCGCCGGTTGTAAGGGAGCCGTGAACAGCGCCAGCCACCCCTCCCTCGGACTGCATCTGACTGACCTTTGGGACAGAGCCCCAGATGTTCACCTTCCCTGCAGCGGACTTGGCATCGCAAATCTCCGCAATAGGGGACGAAGGTGTTATCGGATAGATTGTAATAATCTCATTTGTTGCATGAACCACATGGGCGCATGCCGTACAGCCGTCAACAGTAATCATCTTTCTGCTCATCTCTCCTCCCTTTTCCTAAAAAAGATACCTTAATAATATGCACAAAAAAAGGTTTAATTGCAATAGATTTTAGTAAGAGTAACAAGGAAGACCACAGGGCGCCAAGGGAGCATCCCCCTGTAAATCCCCCATCGGATAACCTCTTGCAAAAAAAGGGTATGTATACTAATATCGTTACAGATTACGAAGAGGGTGACGATATGAAGGAAGACAGCACTCAGAGCCAATACACTATCCTTGCGGTAGATGATCAGGAGCTTAATCTGGCCATACTTGAGGATTATCTTGTCCCCCTGGGTTACAGGGTCATAAAGGCCAGAAACGGCAGGGAGGCACTGGCGCAGATAGAGTCTGCAAGGCCTGATCTTGTGCTTCTCGACATAATGATGCCGGAGATTGATGGTTATGAGGTTTGCAGGAGGGTAAAGGAGAACCCGGAAAGCAGGGATATTCCTGTTGTTATGGTCACATCCCTTGAAGGGACCGAAGATATGGTTAAGGCCCTTGAATCCGGGGCAGACGAATTCCTGACAAAACCTGTAAACGATATAGAGATACGGGCTAGGGTGAAGTCCCTCCTTAAGAAAAAGACGCTGAATGATCAACTTAAGTCTGCATATTCGCATATCAATAATCTAACCCTGTTCGCTGAAAATAAGCTGGCAGAGTTGAGTTCAGAGACCTTCAGCGGAGAAGAAGCCAACAAGCACCTCATAGAACGGCTCTTAAGAATCAGCGTTGATGATACAACCAGCCCTACTCATATCCTTCTCGGTAAAGGAACTGGAGAGTATATGGCAAAGGGGAGATTGTACAGCTATGAGGATGGCAGGGCTAAAATGAGGCGCGTTTCCGGAAGGGCCGAAGGTATTTTAGGGTATGCTGAAAAATACCCTGATCAAGAGATTGGCTTGACAGAATGCAATAGTCGTATTTGCAGAGGAGATGAGTGCAATACTTATCTCGGTGAAGATATAACAAATCAGATAGGTGTTATAAATAACTTCATAATATGCAATTCTAAAAAGGCAGACAGTCTGGTGGCGGCGTTTAACTACGGGAAAGAGGTCACACCCAATGATGCAGACACCCTGAGGAGCTTCCTCCTCCTGTATAATGTTTTTACAACCATATCAGGCCAGATGGATGAGATCGACGGGGCTTTCAAATATCTTGTTACTGCCCTCGCCAGGGCTGCGGAGGCTAACGACGAAGAGACAGGGAACCATATTGTCAGGGTAAACGAATATTCAAAGATTTTGGCAGAGGAAATGAAGATGCCTTCGGACTTTACCCGCGACATAGGTTTTTTTGCCCAGATGCATGATGTCGGGAAGATACATATCCACATCAGCCTGCTAAGGAAGCCGGGAGGCCTTACTGACGAAGAGGCGAAGATGGTCCGGGACCACACCGTTTACGGTTCCATGATTCTCGGTGAGGAGCCGAGATTGAAGATGGCCAGGGATATCGCCTTATGTCACCAGGAGCGTTACGATGGAAGCGGGTATCCAAGGGGGTTGAAGGGGGATGAGATTCCTATCTCCGGTAGGATAGTGGCCCTGGCGGATGTATATGATGCCCTGAGGTCGAAAAGGTCGTACAAGCCTGCCTTTCCTCATAAACGGTCAGTTGAGATCATCACAAAGGGGGACGTCAGGACGTTGCCGCAACACTTCGACCCGAAGGTACTTGAAGCATTTATCAAAAGAGAGAAGGAGTTTGAGAGCATCTATCAGAGCTTGACAGATGAGAATCACGCCCCTTCTTAGCAAATCTTCCAGCCCCGAGTCCCTTGCCCTTTTACCGCTTCTCTGTTATATTTCCCATAGCAACGTCCTTGTTATCGCCTCATTTGTCAGGCATTATGCTGCATTCAGGGGAATTCAGTGAAACTCAATTTAGAAAGATTAAACTCTGTCCCTGTCCATACCCAACAGGTTGAGATCGTTGAGAGGAAGGGGAAGGGGCACCCAGACACCATTTGCGACAGGGCTGCTGAGGAGCTTTCCATAACTCTTTCTAGATACTACCTTGAAAAGTTCGGGAGGGTCCTTCACCATAACGTTGACAAGTGTATTCTGGCAGGAGGGAGCAGCGACGTCACATTTGGCGGCGGGAAGGTAACAAAGCCCATATACCTCCTTCTTGTTGGAAGGGCGACCTCAGAGGTAGGCGGAACTCCTGTACCTATTGGTGAAATGGTTGTTGAAGGCACGAGAAAGTGGCTAAACGAAACGTTCCGGTTTCTGGATGTAAATAAAGATATAGAGATAGAGCATAGGATAAGGCCTGGGAGCATAGACCTTGTTGCAGCCTTTGATAAGGGGATTGAAGTCCCGCTGGCAAACGACACATCTATCGGGGTATCCTTCTATCCGCTCTCAGAGACCGAGAGACTGGTTAGAGAGGTTGAGCTTTATCTGAACTCCAAAGAGGTTAAAGAGGCACATGCGTATATAGGCGAGGACATAA
>JAENJC010000054.1 GCA_016844545.1 Deltaproteobacteria bacterium
AGGACTGGATGAGGACGCCGAGAAAGCTCAGTTGATGTAATCCTCCATCTTGATACTGAACTTCTCAATCCTGTACTGGAGGGTCTTGTATGTCATGCCGAGAAGGGCAGCCGCCTTTGTTATTACTCCATGGGAGTTTTTTAAAGCCTTTATTATCATGCCCTTTTCAAGCTCCTCAAAGTCTATCCCTTCCTTGTGGATTTCCAGATCCAGAATCCCTCCGAAATTGAGATGATAGTGTACCTCCAACGGCAGGTCATCTTTCTTTATCTCATCCCCTTCGCACAGGATAACGGCCCGTTCTATTACCGACTCTAACTGCCTGACATTCCCTGGCCACGAAAACTGCATGATTGCGCTCAGCGCTTCCGGGGCTATGCTCTTCACCTTCCTCCCATCTCTTGCGTTCACCTTTTTGAGAAGGAATTCGACAAGCTCAGGGATATCGGTCTTCCTCTCTCTCAGTGACGGAAGGAAGATAGAGATGACGTTAAGCCGGTAATAGAGGTCTTCCCTGAAACGCCTCTCTTTTATCGCCTCGGAAAGGTCCCTGTTTGTAGCGGCTATTATCCGCACATCAACCTTTATTTCTTCCTTACCGCCGAGCCTCCTAATCTCCCTTTCCTGGAGGAAGCGAAGGAGTTTTGCCTGCATGTTCATTCCGAGTTCGCCTATCTCATCAAGGAAAAGGGTCCCGCCGTTGGTCAGCTCAAAAAGTCCTTCCTTCCTTGCCGTAGCACCTGTGAAGGCACCCTTCTCGTAACCGAAAAGCTCGCTTTCAAGGAGGGTGTCAGGTATGGCTGCGCAGTTTATTGCCCTGAAAGGCCTTCCCTTTCTTGCACTGTTGTAATGAATGGCCCTGGCCACCATCTCTTTGCCTGTGCCGCTCTCACCGAGGATAAGGACAGTTGAGTTGGTTGGGGCCACCTTTTTAATGACCTTGAAGATCTCCTGCATCTTTCCATGGGAACCGATGATATTGTCTACCTTGAACCTTTCCTCCAACTCCTCCCGTAGAGAGATGTTTTCTCTGAGGAGTTTAGCCCTTTCCAGTCCGCGTTCTATTGTTAGAAGGAGCCTGTCCGTTTCAAGAGGTTTGGTCAGATAGTCATACCCGCCTTTCTTTATGGCCTCTACAGCGCTGTCTATGGTCCCGTGGGCTGTCATAATTATGATCGGTGTTCCTGGAGATGTCCTGAGTATCTGGTCCATCAACTCCAGGCCGCTCATATCAGGCATCTTGAGGTCTGTGAGTACAAGGGAAGGCGAGGACCTGAGAAATACAGCCAGTGCTCCTTTCCCGTCAAATGCGAGAGAGATATTGTACCCCTCTCTTTCGAGGATCGCCTTGAGGATCTCTGCCTGCCCCCTCTCGTCATCGACTACAAGTATGCTTTCCTTCATAATCCCATCTCTCCTAAAAAAACATTTGGACACAGATTTCCGAAAGTAGGCGCTTCTAAGCGACACTGATATTTTATGATTTACACTGATAGAAAATTTATCTGTGGGAATCAGTGTCAAAAGGGTCTAAATCTTTCGGGTTGAATTTCTCAGCGTCTCCGCGTCTCTGCGGTTAATTTTTAGTTTCTACTAATGCATTAATAATTGGAAGTTTTAATGTAACCTCTGTTCCGACTCCTACTGTGCTGGTTACCTCTATTGTCCCGCCGTGCCCCTCTACAAGGTTTTTTGCCAGAGGAAGGCCAAGGCCGATCCCCGCCTCCTTTGTTGTGAAATAAGGCTCGAAGATCCTTTCCAGTTCAGCAGGTGAAATGCCGTGACCGGTGTCTGTAACAGATATCCTGACATTTTGACCATTCCCGGACTCCCCTTCCTGCATTATGTTCAGCCTGATCCTGCCTCCGCCGGGCATGGCCTGAACTGCATTGATGACAATATTTAGAAGGCATGACTTTAACTGTTCCCGGTCTATCATCAACAATGGGATATGATTGTCGCTCCTGATCTCGATCTCGACCTTCCTGTCCTTCATCATCGAAGAAGACAGCACACATACCTCATCAACAAGGTCGACCACCGATGTCGGTCTCAGTTCAGGCTTCTTAAGCTTCCCGAAGTTGAGGAAATTCTCCACCATCCCGTTCAGTCTCCTGATCTCTTCTTTGACATTAGCCAGGCGCTTGCTTATCTCATCTCTTTCATCCGACTTCGGGTCGGCAAGGAGCTTATTGATATAATCTATGGTCAGGCTGATGAGATTGAGTGGGTTCCGTATCTCGTGGGCAATCCCTGAAGCCAGCTGGCCTACAGTGGAGAGATGTTCCGCCTTCCTTAGGCGCTCCTCCAACTCCCTGGTTTCTCTGAGCCTTCCAACCATCCTGTTGAAGCTGGTTGTCAATTCCCCTATCTCATCCATCCTTCCTTCAGGGAGCTGGTGGTCAAGGTTTCCTGAAGCGACCATCCCAGCGGCAGCCACAACCTGCTCAATCGGTTTGATATACCTTCTCGCCATATATACGGCAGCTATAATTCCTATAACAAATATAATGCCAGTAATCATCAAGCGCAAAAAGTAGTTAACCCGGATCTGCCCCCTAAAATCATCAAGGCGCATGATCAGGTGTATGTACCCAAGATGCTCCTTTCCTACAACTACAGGAACAATTAGGTTATAGGTCTTCTGACTGTCGGCAGATTCCCTCTCCTCGCCAATAGTTGCCTTTATAAGGAGGTCCTTTCTTTTCTTGGAGAGACTCGCCTTTGAGCCGATCTTGTTTGGATCTGAACTGGCGATGATCTCTTCATTTTTGGCTATGATCGAGATCTCCTCTATCCCCTTTTTGTTAAGTCTCTTTATGTAATCTCCGAGCCGCACCTCATCTGTGACTCCCTGGGTGGTGAGCCGCTCAACGCTCACCTCTATCGCCTTTACCAGTTCCTCAGTGTGACTGTGGACCTCGGAAATAAGCCTTTTCTCGCTCTGAGTGTAGAGGATCGACATGGAAAGCATGACGGTGGCGGAGAGGGCGACCATCATCAGGACGAGTTTTGTCTGAAGGCTCAATTTGGGGTTTTTCATAGCCTTGTATTCTACCTCAGTGACTCTAAATTTGCCAGTTCCCAGAGGTTCAATAGTCATGATCAGGGGTTATAAATGATGCACTGGGACCCCTCGTAAAACGACCAGTAGAGGGATTGGGCATCCATTTTTTCCATGGAGATGTATATGGAAGAATAAGGCTTTTTGCCAAGGAAGTCCCATGCCGTAAGCAAGGGGCGGGAGATATGCCAGAACAGTGAATACCCCATGTTTTCGAGGTAGGACAGGACTCCGCGGGGCGTGGGGCGTACTGTTATCACCACTCCGTCTGCAAGGATCAGGTTGAATCTTGAAGGCATATCATCGAGTTCAAGAGCATCTATCTCGAATTTGTCCGAAGAGCCGGTTTCCTTTTCCTGCGGCTTTATATCTTCCCTCCTCGGTTCGAACAGCGTGCTTCTTTTCAATAGAGCTTGAGGCTTAACAGGTATGCGAAGGTTCCAAGCCTTGACTTTAACGATCGGCAGCTCCTTCAGGGTGGCTCCCCGCGTCCTCATGGAGACCTTTTTGTCCTTCAGGTTAAAGATAAAATATACCTTTGCTTTTTGGGATAGGGCCAGCTCCGACTCTAGAAGCTCATTTTCGATGCTCAAGTCAAGGATGTCATTAGCCGATACATTTGTTGCGTCAAACAGTGCAACACATAGGTAGAGCAGAATAAAGGTAAATCTAACAATCGTTGTCATCAGATTATTGTTAACCTTGTACCTACAGGTGTCACTCTAAAAAGCTCTTCCAGATCTTTGTCCCCTACCCGAATGCAGCCGTGGCTGACATTTCTTCCAAGGAGCCTGCTGTAGAGTGTGCCGTGGATGAAATAACCGTTTCCAAATCCAAGTGCGTACTTGCCCAGGACACCGTTTTCTACTCTGTCGTTTGAGTCTTGGGGTATAGCTTCACCCTCTTCTATAAAGGCCCAGTCTGGTTTTATCCAGTCTGGATTGATCAGCTTTGACTTAACCGAGTATTCACCCCTTGGGGTATCGAATATCCATTTCTTTTTGCCGGAGGGGTCTTCAAGGACATTCCCGCTTCCACACGAGACCACCGCCTCCTTAATTGTCCTGTTCCCTTTCTTCAGATACAGGACATTCCTTGCAGTGTCCACTACTATGTTTATCCCTCTGGGAGAAAGGGAATCGACCCGGCTCTTCAAGGCAGCGTTCTTTGATCTGAGCTCCTTTAGCTGTCTTTCCCGTCCCTTTGAATTTACAGCTGGTTCTGAACCCTTCTTGTGCCCAAAAAAGGCAATATAGCAGCCGAATCCTTCCGCTAGGAGAAAAATGGAGAGAGGGATGACTATTATGAGAAGCCACTTCTTTGTAAAGAGCTTGTTCAAAGTCCCCTCACTGCCGTTGTGATGCTGTTTTCATAGTCTACGGCCCCCACTATGGTGACAGGGGTCCCAATACTTACGATCAAGAAGAGTTCGTCAATATGGCTGTTTTCGAGGGAGACGCACCCAAATGTCATGCTTTCCTTTCCTCCCCCATGTATTTCTATCAGGCCGCCTATGTCTGCCCTAGTGGATATAGCCCCTTTCCTCTTGGCTTTTGCAAACTGCCTCTTGTCATTCTCATTGGGGTAATTGATCAGAAGTGCCTTATGGAAGCGACTTCTGGGGAGCTTCTTGACAATCCTGTACCTTCCCTCCGGGGTTGCCCTGTCCCCGGCCTGGACCTTGTCCTTCATTCCGTTAAACCCCAGTCCAACAGGGTAACTCTTATATGTCGCCCCATTCCTGTAAAGAGTAAGGGTCCGTTCAGCCTTGTTTACGATGACTGCGTAACCCTGATTTTTTCTGGACTCTTTAATCGTCTCATCTACCAGAGAGCGCCATTTATTTAACTGGTTCCTATCCTCAAACCTTTTTGTTATGGGACGGATTATACCAACAGATAGGTCGAGCTGGGAAGAGGCGCTTTTTAGTTTCTCAGCAGCTTCACGATAGCGTTCCTTGGATATTAGTGTACCCGCTTCATTTGTCAGTAACTCGGCCCTGGTCAGGTTGTTTCTGGCGAGCCTTCCTTCATTAATGATATCTGTTATCTTCTTTAGGGAATTGATCCTGTCGCGGAGGGATGCTGCCTCTATTATGATGCCATTGTAACTTTCTTTCTTCCTGTCCTGAATGGTACTTGACAGCTGCTCACCCTGGGCGAGCAACGTCCTGAACTCCTTTGTAACTACCTCATAATCCCTGAACCACCCGAACCTTCCGTTTTCCTTGAGCAGGGACTCGTTACCCTTTTTCAGGGAGGACTTATAACCCTGATACTCCTCTAAGGCATACACCTCAGCACCTGCCCTCCAGAGGTCATGCTCCTGCGTCTTTGCCTGCATGACTTCCGGAGGGATTGATGGTGTGCTGCATCCGTAAAAGATAAACAGCCATAACAGCAAAACAGAGGTTTTGATAATGTCACGGCTCAAGATGTCAGATGTCCCTTATTTCTTCTTTCCACCCTTAGAGACCTTCGCTACTTTTTGCATTGCCTCTTTGATCTGGGCCGATAACTCGGCAGCCTTGTCCTTTATCGGATTGGCCTTCTCTGTTGCGGCATTATAGTCTCCGCCATCGATAAGGGCCTGCACCTCGGCGAGGGCCTGCTCGAGACCAGCTACATCAGCCTTCATGGCTTCTATATCGGCCTGAGTTCCCTTACCTTTTGGGGCCTTTGCGAGAAGCGACTTGGCCTCCTCAACTGCGGTCTTTGCAGCTTCCTGGGCTGACGCAGCAGCGATCTTGGCCTGCTCCTTCTTTGCAGGGACATCTGCCTTGACTGTATCGGCAGTTGTCTTTGCCTTTGCCAGGAGTTCCTTCGCCTTGTCGTAGTTCTTGAAGGTCTTTTCATCCTGAGCCTTAACCTCAGCCATAGCGGCAGAGAGGTCATCGTTGGCAATCTTCAGTTCCTCTTTTGCATACTTGTCCGCACCCTCAGCTACAAGGGCCTCTACCGCCGACTTAGCGGAAGTAATCTCCTCAACGGGCTGTTTGCCGCATCCTGCTGCGAATACCATCATTGCCAGACCTGCGATCATAAAAAACGACTTGCTCTTCATAATTCTCTACTCCTCCTTTAGATTTTTTTAACCTGCTCGATATCAAACGCCGGCATAAGATATCTTGATCAGCCATTTGGGGCATGATATAGCAATAAACATGCCACAAACAAGATGTTGAAAACAATGGAATTTAATAAGGCCGGCTTCCCCTTTTCGGGCATTGATGCCTCATTTGAGGCAATGTATATGTTTGCATCTATGTGGTCTATTTTTTCTTAAATGGTGGGCGTTCTACATTTATTCGATTCTTTGCAGGAGGGAGGTGTCCTCCGTAACCCTTCGCCTTCTCATACTCCAGATGCTCGTGTACCTTCTCCTCTCTTATTCTTTCCCTCTTTACCGCCTCATCTTCAACCTTCTTTATCCCCTTTATCTCCTGGTAAGCCTCTCTGACAGGTGGAACGCCAACCCGTCCAGCCTTTTCTACTTCTTCTTTTTCTTTGTTTTTCTTTGGCATCTTAGTCTCCTTTAGATGATTTTAAATAGTTTATCATTTTATTCAAGATTTGCAAGGAGTAAGGAATAACCTGTAAAAACAAGAGAGGCTCTTGCAAAAGTCCAAAATGTCATTCCCGAAGCGTTTAATCGGGAATCCAGTTCTTGTAAAATCAATGCCTTATGGATGCCCGACAGAACCATTCGGGCATGACAAGGTTATAAAAAGGTAGTTTTGCAAGAGCCTCCTTACCAAGAAATTATCTCAACCATTTATTATTCTGCCTTCCCGTACCTATGCCGCAGGAACTCTATGACCCCGGGAAGTATCGAGACAAAGATAATACCTATTATGACAAGTGTAAAGTTGTGCTTGACGGCAGGGATATTGCCGAACATATACCCTCCAAATATGAAGAGACCGATCCAGAGAATGCCGCCAACAACGTTATATGCGATGAAGTTCAGATAAGTCATTCTCCCCACGCCGGCCACAAACGGAGCAAATGTACGGATTATGGGCATGAACCTGGCAATGATAATGGTCTTACCTCCATGCCTTTCATAGAACTGATGGGTACGCTCAAGATATTTCTTTTTGAAAAAACGGGAATCTTCCAGTTGAAAAACCTTTGGCCCCAGATAGTGACCTATGCTGTAATTTAGCGTATCGCCGGCTATTGCTGCTATCGTGAGAAGTCCAAACAGCCACACAGGATCGAGGGACCCCATAGCTGCAATGGCCCCCGCCGCAAAGAGGAGGGAGTCTCCAGGAAGGATAGGCATTATGACAAGTCCAGTCTCACAAAAGATGATGAGAAATAAGATCAGATATGTCCAGGCGCCGTAGTTCTGCATTACTGTGTTCAGGTGTTTGTCGAGGTGCATGAATATGTCTATGAAGCCTGTTAATAATTCCATTGCTCTCCTTTAGATCGGAACGAAGTGGTTGAGAGGGTG
>JAENJC010000055.1 GCA_016844545.1 Deltaproteobacteria bacterium
ATCTGTATGATACCGCGGCCGGTCATGTAGGCCTGCACAATTCCTTCTTTCCCGTGGATAAAACCAGCCGTAGGAAAGTCGGGGCCCGGGATATGGGCCATCAGTTCGTGTATGGTTATATCTGGATTGTTTATCAGGTCTATCGTTCCGTCAATAATCTCTTTCAGGTTGTGTGGCGGGATATTAGTAGCCATTCCCACTGCAATCCCGCCTGAACCATTGACAAGGAGGTTCGGATATTTTGCAGGCAGGACGAGGGGCTCCACCAGGGAGTCATCGTAGTTTGGTCCGAAGTCGACGGTTTCCTTGTCTATATCCTCAAGGAGCTCCTCTGCAAGCCTTGACATCCTTATCTCTGTATAACGCATGGCAGCAGCTGAATCCCCGTCCACTGAACCAAAGTTTCCCTGCCCGTCGACAAGTGGATAGCGCATGGAAAAGTCCTGTGCCATCCTGACTATGGAGTCGTATACAGCCACATCTCCGTGGGGATGGTATTTACCTATGACGTCTCCGACGATACGGGCCGACTTCTTGTAAGGCTTATCGTGGGTGTTACTGAGCTCGTTCATGGCGAAGAGTATGCGTCTGTGGACAGGCTTGAGGCCGTCCCTCACATCCGGGAGCGCCCTCCCAACGATAACGCTCATGGCATAATCGAGATAAGACCTCCGCATCTCATCTTCTATGTTTATTGTTGTAACATGCTGGTTTTCTTGCATTTTGCTCCCTTTTGGCTCATTTTTTAGAAGCATAGATTTTAGTTGTTTTGTTGTCAAATGTCAACGGAAAATACTTGACAAAAGGCTGTTTTTGTAGGAGTTTAGATAGCTTACACCAACCATGGAGATGCCAATGTCTAAAGAGATCGTTCCCTTAAGCCCTGATGACAAAAAACTCCTTATTGAGATAGCCGCAACAATGGCCCGGTACGAGGAGGAGATTGCCCAGAAGTGGGACGACCTCTTTGTCAAGTCGAGAAACGGTTTAAAGGAATCCGACAGGGCCATAAAGGATTTTAAGGAGGCTGTATGGCTTCTGCTGACATCCCTTTCTGACGGAGACTTCGATGCCTATTTCAATAGGATAGATGAAAAGGGGGCCGACTTTGCCAAAACCAAGGAGCAGTACGAGAACCTGATACTGTCATTTCATCTCTTTGAGGAAGCCACTTTCCCATACCTCCAAAGCTCCTTCGCTGGAAGAATGAAGATAGTGCTTACCACCCTTGATCATATGTATCACAATGTTATTGCCATACTGGCTAGGGCTTACTTCAGAGGGATGGAAAAGGAAAGAGAGATGTTCATAAATATCCTTGCCCACGACCTCAAAAACCCTCTGACAGTTATCATAGGCTCCTCTGGATTAATGATTGAGAGAAGCCGCGCAGGAACCCTCTCTAAGGATAAGGAGGACGTCTTCCTCAACATGATCATGAGTAGCGGCAAGAAGATGCTTAAGCTAATTGACAGCGCCCTGTACTATGGAAAGCTGAAGAGCGGCAAATTCAGTTTAACCATTTCAGAGTTCGATGTTGCCAATGCCGCCAGGGAAGCTGCGTCATATCTTTTAACTGAGGCTAAAAAGACCTCTATTTCCATCTTTATCAACGGTCATGAGTTAGTAGAAGAGATGGAAGAACTGACCCCTGTAATAATTATGGGGGACACGGATCTGATTCACAGGGCTGTAGGTAACTACATCTCCAATGCAGTCAAGTATGCACAGTCCCGTGTGGAAGTTACAATACAGAACAGGGATGAAGATGCCCTCATATCAGTAGGGGATGACGGCCCCGGGATACCCGGAAATGAGATCAATAATATTTTTCAAGACTACTACATGGTCCAAGGAGGGAAACCTGGAACAGGCCTTGGGTTGCCGAGTGTCAGGATGGTTGCAAATCTGCACAGCGGGAAGGCATGGGCGGAATCTGAAGAGGGAAAGGGAAGCACATTCTACCTCCGACTCCCCAAGAGACAGGAGACAGAGCATTAAATGGATCTGCTTCTTCTTTTTAAGGGATTGCTTCTTGGTATAGTCGAGGGAGTCACTGAGTTTATTCCTGTCTCTTCAACAGGCCATCTTATCCTCGCCGGTGACCTTCTAGGATTTAACGACGAGAGGGCCAAGGCGTTTGAGATATTTATCCAGTTAGGGGCTATCCTGTCTGTACTCTGGATTTATCGTGTAAGACTGTTGGGCACCGTTCGGGAGATCCCAAGGCGTGCCAATGCCCGCAGATTTGCCATAAATATCGTAGCCGCCTTTCTTCCGGCAGCCGTCATAGGACTAATAACACACAAGGCAATCAAGGCATACCTCTTTAACCCTGTTACGGTTGCTATGGCCCTTATCGTCGGAGGGATAGCAATACTCCTGATAGAGAGGATGGACCATCGCAATCACGTAAACAGCGCGGACGATATAACTCTTAAACAGGCCATAGGGATAGGCTTGGCCCAATGCCTCGCCCTGTTCCCGGGAGTATCTCGCTCAGGGGCCACAATAATGGGTGGGCTGGTCATAGGTCTGGAGAGAAAGGTTGCAGCCGAATTCTCTTTCTTCCTTGCAATCCCCACAATGTTCGCCGCAACCGGTTACGACCTTCTCAAGAACAGAGGCGCCCTCGCTGCATCGGACATTCCGCTCTTTGCCGTAGGCTTTGTTACAGCCTTCATCTCCGCATTGATTGTAATAAAGGCCTTTCTAAGGTATGTTTCGGGGCACGACTTTGCGAACTTTGCTTACTACAGGATCATCTTTGGCTTGATGGTGCTGGCGTTTTACTGGCAAAACGGCTGGAGATTTTGAAATAAGGATTAAAGGGGTAAACTTGACCCTCTAATCCTTTAATCCTTTCCCTTTTATACGACATCCTTCTTTGCCGCCTCTACAAGCTCAGACACAAACATCTTCTCATCCGTACCGTGCATTGAGCAGGCGAGAGATATCGGCTCAGTGCCAAAGGCCGGGCATGTAAAGCAGCTTGCCCCAAAGTGCTTTGAGAATACCTCCTTGGTTGTAGGCCACTTTGTGGTAACCTCACCTGTGGTCATTGCAGGTGTAATATTCAATTCTTCCATATTGTCCTCCTTTTTTTCGAATCAGGCTTTTATGACATAATATATTCTAAACCTTGTTTTTGGTATGATTTAACTC
Organism: Deltaproteobacteria bacterium; assembly: GCA_016844545.1. Lineage (GTDB taxonomy): Bacteria > Desulfobacterota > JAENJC01 > JAENJC01 > JAENJC01 > JAENJC01. Next base: position 3,166 of record JAENJC010000055.1, read on the forward strand.
ATAAAGGAAGAGGACTTGGTCCACCTGGAATTTTTTATGCTTCCTAAATGTTGCCAAAGTCGTGAAAACTCTTTTTTCCACCGCAGAGGCACAGAGAAAAGATAAATAATTTCAGTGTCGTTAACTCAGCGTCTCCGCGTCTCTGCGGTTAAGTTTTACTTTTTACGAATGGATCAATGTTCAATAATCGCTTCTAAAAGAGGTCACTCTCTTGATGTTTGGGTAAAGTCTGAAGAAGAGTATGATAGAGAGAAGTGTTGAAGACAGGCCTGCGAGGATCAGCGAAATCCCAGTCCATGTTGCGAAGAGCGGAGCTCCGCCGTCTGTAAATACGGGGATTATCATGAGGTAGCGGTTGATCCATATCCCCAGGCAGATTATAAGCGCAACTGTTGCCAGCGCGGGGACGGATAGCTTTATGCTCCTGTAGATGAGTGCGAAGAAGGGGATTATGAAGGCCGCCAGGATCATGATTACAAACATAGAGGTATAATTCCCCTTCATGATTTTAAATAACGGTTCAGTAATGTTAGGCAGGTCGCTGTACCAGACAACTATATGCTGTGACCAGAACATATAGACCCAGAGGAGCGCAAAGCTGAGCAGCAATTTGCCGAACTGGTCGAGGTGCTCTTTGTCTATGACCTTCCCCTGCTCTTTATACATGAAGTAGAGTGATATAAGGTATAGGAATGCAGAACCTGCAAACAGGTTCCCTACCCACCAGTAGGCAGGAAATATGGTGCTTTCCCAGTGAGGGATTATCATCATTCCAAAGTCCCATGCAATCTCGGTATTGGCTATTACATAGAATACCATCACAAAGCCCGACATTACGTTCAGCTTCTTATCAAGAGTGTCCGATACTGGCGTCTCGTTTTCCTCAATGCGACCTGCGCGGAAGTAGATGAAGCTCATTCCGTAAAAGAGGCCCATGGCGACCAGGTTCCTGAAGAGGAAGGGCCCCTTACCAAGCCACGGGCTCAGGTGGTGTCCGCCCTTGTCCACGTGTGGGGATGCCCAGTAAAATAGGTGGTCAACCCCTCCGAAATATATGATCAGGAGGGTAATAAGCGCAACAGGGATGAAAGAGAGCGTGAGAACCTCGCCGAGCCTTGAAAAATGCCGACCCCATGATGACTTTGACATCCTCATGATGGCTGCAAACAGGATCCCGGTCTGGGTGAGCCCGAGGAAGAAGATATAGGTGACTGAAAGCATGGCCCAGAGGGTGGTCGTTTCGGCAGTGTTAATAACGGAGTAGGCGAACGATATCGTCCCGTTTAAAAACAAGATTAGCAATATCCAGAAAAGCATAGACTCCCTGTCTGTCCTTTATTTTTTAAGGCTTAAAACGTGCTTTATATAGTTCACAATATTCCATGTGTCATCAGGCAAGATGGCATCTCCCTGCATAGGCATAACAGCCAAACCACCGTTTGTAATTGTATAGTAGATATCTCCGTCTGGTTTGGTCTGAACGTAATCGCTGGTTAAATCAGCTGGAGGAACAAACTTCTGTCCAACTATTCCATCCCCCACTCCAGTTTCTCCATGGCAGGTTGCACAGTAGACATCGAAAAGAAACTTGCCACGCTCTATGCTTTTAGGTGTCGGTGGGGCGATATTCTTAAGCCTAGAGGCTTCATCCCTGTTCTTCAGGGGAATCCTCCCCTTTGTAGAAACAGTCTCCTCAGGGAAGGGCAAGGCCGCTTCTTTCTGCGCCTTGTGCGACGGCTGTGTGAACATATCCCACGACCACGGCATGGCAGGCGCAGCCACTGGAATCAGGGCAGTCAAAAGAGTCAGGAGATATATCTTTCTACTTCTTTTCAATCCTTTTAACCTCGTTGGCACCGTATTCTCTCATGACCTTTTCAATATCGCCAAACTTATCTTCTCTAACACCATCAACAAGAAGCCCGAAGGAGTCAATCGCAACCTCAGGGTCGTAAAACTTCTCTTTAAAGGACGGCAACTTCGCAAAGACAAGGAAACCTGCCAGGGTAAAGAAGACTCCGAACAGTATCGCCGTCTCATAAGAAATAAGAAGAGTGGGGGTTACGGGAAAGATGGCCCTCCCTCCTCTCGGAAGGACGTACATGACTGCAGTGCCCAACGTGAGAACTATTCCAAATATAAACCCGACAACCGCGCCTATGAAGGCGAGGTACTTGATGTAGTTCTTTCTCTCGCCCAAGGCGTGGTCGATCTCATGTCCCAGAGGTATGGGAGAGAATATCGTGATGCTGTAGCCGGAGCCCTTGAGCTTCTTGGCGGCCTCAAGCAGCGTATCAACGTACGTAAATAGTCCCAATATCCCTTTTTCCATATTAATGATGATCCTTCTTCATAGGAATGCCTATATCCTCTTTAACCTCATATATCGACACGCTCGGCCAGAGCTTTACAAACAGCAGGAACAGCATTGTAAAGAATCCGAAAGACCCTATTGTTGTTGATATCTCTATCCAGCTCGGAGAATAGTCATGCCACATATACGGAAGGAACTTCCTTGGAAGCGAGGTTGCTATTATCAGATACCTTTCAAGCCACATACCGACATTGATAGCAAGGGAAACTATCAAGGCGACAAATATGGATGTCCTCGCCTTCTTGAATATGAGAAGGAGCGGCATAAAGGAGTTACATAAGATCATAATCCAGAACAGATAGGAATAAGGAGGAGTGAACATACGGTAGGTAAGCGCCTCGTTCTCAAAGGATGTGTTAGCGTACCATCCGGTGAATACCTCGAGGATGTTGATGTATGACCATAGCAGGGACATGACAACAAGGAGCTTTCCAAGCTGACTGAAATGGTTTAAGGTTATGTACTTCTCTATATTAAGCGCCTTTCTGAGGATAATCATCAGGGTGACTATGCCTGCGGTGCCTGAATAGATGGCGCCGACCACGAAATAAGGGGCAAATATCGTCTTATTAAGTCCCGGAACCTTTGAAAGCGCAAAGTCCCAGGAAACGATTGAGTGAACAGACACTGCAAGCGGGATGATGAACACCGCAAAGAAGGTATAGGCCTTATTCAGCCAGTGCCATTCGGTATCTGTACCGCGCCATCCGAGGGCCAGTACCGTATATACCTCTTTCCTCCACCCCGTCACCCTGTCCCTGACAGCCGCAAGATCTGGTATGGAGCCGATATAGAGGAATATGACGCTGGATGTCATATAGGCGCTGATCGCCAGGACGTCAAACATGAGGGGCGACTGAAAGTTCAGCCACAGCTGCCTCTGATTAGGGTAAGGCATGGTCCAGTAAAAGTTCCAGGGCCTTCCCATATGAACAAAGACAAATATGGCCGCAGTCAACACTGAGAAGAAGGTCATCGCCTCAGCGCTCCTGTATATAGACCTCCTCCAGGGAGTCTGTGTTATAAAGAGTATGGCGGAGAGAAGGGTCCCTGAATGGCTTATACCTATCCAGAAGACAAAGTTTGCCAGGTATATTCCCCAGAATGCAGGGGTCTGAAGGCCGGTGACTCCCTGTCCTTCATATATCTGGTATGCCCACGGCAACAGCCAAAATCCTGCAAAGACCAGCATACTTGAGACAAGGGCAATGTAGTATGCAGGACCGGTCGTTGTCATTGTCCTTACAACGTCTTCATTTACCTCTCTGTAGGAGATTTCACTCTTCATGTGTTCCTGCCCCATCATTCATGACCCTCTTCAGGTATATTACCGAAGGGTCTGTATTCATCTCTTCAAGCAACCTGTATCTCCTTGGGTTCTTTGCAAGCTTTGCGACTTTGCTGCTCGGGTCTTGAAGGTCTCCGAATGTCATAGCCCCTGTAGGACATGACTGGACACATGCGGGCTGTATTTCGCCGTCCTGAACCTCTCTTCCCTCATCTTTCGCCTTGTCTTTGGCAACCCTGATCCTCTGTATGCAGAAGGTGCACTTTTCCATCACACCCATCTCCCTGACAGTGACGTCAGGGTTGAGCTGATTGTCCAAAGGCTGTTCGAATTTATATGTACGCCAGTTAAAGCGGCGCACATCGTAAGGGCAGTATGTGGCGCATGTAAAAGTACCTACGCAACGATTATACACCTGCACGTTCAGGCCATCCTGATTGTGATATGTTGCATAGACAGGGCAGCCGGTCTCACACGGCGCTTTTCCACAATGCTGGCACATGACCGGTATGAACTTGACCTTTACGTCGGGGTATTCCCCTTCTACATAACGTTCAATCCTTAGCCAGCTAAAAGCCCTCGACTTATCGCAATCTTCCTTCCCCACCACAGGTATGTTGTTTTCCGCATAGCAGGCAAGAACGCACGCCCCGCAGCCGTTGCACTTGTCGAGGTCGAT
>JAENJC010000056.1 GCA_016844545.1 Deltaproteobacteria bacterium
GCGGCAAAACCTGCCGAAGTCCAGACAAAGGTTGCGGAAGTCGGGGGGCTTCAACTTCCGTCTTTGCAGGAATACAGATCTGATATGATGGCTGCTGCTCCAGCAGGCCCTTCTACCCCAAAAAATAAGCTGCCTGAAATAGTCACAATAAGGCTCACCCCCCGGCTTGTTTATCCTGGCACAAAGGTCAAGGCTGAACCTGAGGCAAGAGATGAGGACGCTGATACGGTCAGTTATTATTATGAATGGAAAAGAAATGATGACCTCCTTACCGGGGAGATGCTGGATGAGATTGGCACTATTGGGTTCAATCGAGGGGATTTCATAACTGTAACCGTTACTCCCTATGATGGAAAGGAAAAGGGGAAGCCGAGAAGGTCTCTCCCCCTTATAGTTGCCAACAGACCGCCGGAGATAACCTCATCCGCGCCATCCGAACTTTCCAACGGCATATACATTTACGAAGTGAAGGCTGCCGACCCGGATGGCGACAAACTAACCTTTTCTATTGAAGGCGCGCCTTCCAGGATGACTATTGACTCCGCCACAGGAACGATCCGGTGGGATGGGCTTCAGCCGGGCACTTACAATATAAAGATTGAAGTGAGCGACGGTGACGCCAAGGCCTTCCAGGGCTTTGAGCTGAGTTTGACCAAGTAGAATCTCTGTCTGAAGTGAAAAATAAGGCCACAAGATATTGTGGTCTTATTTTTTGTTCCCACTGCATATAGAGCTTTTAATATAATTTAACATAATTATGCATAACTTATAGCAATTAGATTTGACACAGTGTATGAATTATGGAATTTTATAGTGCAATATGAAGCAGAATATAAACAACGTTAGGAAGTTGAGAGAGGCCAAGCTGATGAGCAAGGCCGAATTGGCAAGGAAGGCCGGGATATCAGTCCTGACGGTGGACAGAATAGAGAAGGGCCACCCCTGCAGGTTGGACACGAAGCGGAAGGTGGTCATTGCTCTGGGCCTCAGGGTTCCGGATGCAGACAAAGTCTTTAAGAGCAGCCAGAGGGCGGAGACCAGGGAGCAGAAGTAGGGGCGATTCGCGATCGCTACACACAGTTATAGGGGTTTAAATGGATCTGTTCGGTAAAAAGAAGAATGTAATAGGCGTGGACATAGGTTCCTCATCTATCAAGGTGGTGGAGCTGAAGGATACCAAAAAGGGGTATGAGCTGGTCAATTATGGTATAGCCCCGATCCCTTCTGAGGTTATTGTTGACGGCGCAATAATGGATTCGTTCGCCATAGTTGAGGCCATAAAAAATCTCCTTGCTGAGAAAAAGATAAAGACTAAGGATGCGGCCATCTCGGTGTCTGGTCATTCAGTGATAATAAAAAAGATTACTCTTCCTGCCATGACAGAGGAGGAGTTGGAAGAGTCTATACAGTGGGAAGCGGAGCAGTATATTCCGTTCCCCATAGGTGATGTGAACATGGACTTTCACATCCTTGAGATGGCCACGGGGCAACCACAGATGGATGTCTTGATCGTTGCCGTAAAGAAGGACATGATAAACGATTATACTGCGGTCATGTCGGAGGCGGGGCTAAATACCGTAGTGGTTGATGTAGACTCGTTTGCGCTGGAGAATATGTACTGCATTAACTACGATGTGACGCCTGAGGAGACGGTGGCGCTGGTGAATATCGGGGCCAATGGTATAAACATAAATATCCTTAAGGGAGGGACATCAACCCTTACCAGGGACGTTTCTGCTGGAGGAAGGCAGATAACCAATGAGATACAGAAGCAAGTTGGTGTAAGTTTCGAGGATGCAGAGATTTTGAAGTGCGGCGGGGAAGTCAGCGGAGTTGATCCCAAGAATGTGGAGGAGATTGTCAAGACGGCCTCAATAGCCCTCGTGACAGAGGTGCAAAGGTCTTTTGATTTTTACCTTTCGGCGACCCAGGAAGGTCGGATTGACAAGGTTTATTTGAGCGGAGGCTCGTCAAAGATAAAGGGGATTGCCGGGGCTATATCGGAGAGGACGGGTATCCCGACCGAGGTGGGAAACCCGTTCATGAAGATAGGGATTAATCAGAAGAGGTTAGATGCCGAAAACTTGAAGGAGAACGCTGTCTTCTTGTGTGTAGGTGTTGGGTTGGCAATCAGGAGACCTGGCGATAAAAAATGATAAAAATTAACTTACTTCCAGTCAGGGCCGCAAAAAAGAAGGAGACGCTAAGGCAGCAGATCTCTGTAGCTGTCATGTCTCTTGTGTTAGTGTTGATTGCTATTGGATATTTCCATTTTAGAATAGTGAAGAATGTTGCGGAAGTTACTACTAAAATAGCGTCTACTGAGGAGGAACTTCAGAGGACAAAAGCCCAGATAGGCGAGGTTTCAAAGTTTAAGGAGGCCAAAAAGGTATTAGAAGCTAAACTTGGCGTGATTGAATCGCTAAAGAAGGGAAAGGCCGGGCCTGTGAAGATGCTGGATGAACTGAGCAGCGTGACCCCAGAAAAGCTCTGGCTGAACTCATTTAAGGAGCAGGGTGGCGGCATAAATATTGAGGGCACGGCAATCAGTAATGAGGTAATTGCCCAGTTCATGACGGATATGGAGAAGTCATCTAAATTCAAAGATATAGAGCTCGTTATAACTGAACAGATTGAACAAGGCGGCTTGAAAATGAAAAAATTCAGCCTGACCGGGAAGCTGGAAACAGAGGGTGCTGCCCCTCCGGTTACTACGCCGGCTGCACGCCAGTAAACAAAGAGGTAATTCAATGGCCATAACAATAACAGCCGACTCACTGATAAAGCTTCCCCAAAAGCAGAAGGCATATATTCTGGTTGGGATACTTGCGCTCATTGCTGGGTTGTACTGGTATCTGCTTTATAACCCTAAAACAGCAGAACTTGCGGGGCTTAATGTCAGGCTGGAGCAGTTGCAGGCAGAGTTGAATGAAAGCATGGCAATTGCAGCCGACCTTCCACGGTTCAAGGCTGAGGTGGCAAGACTCAATGAGGAATTAAAAAAGGCCCTCCTGGAGCTTCCGGACAAAAAGGAGATACCTTCGCTGCTTACCAATATCTCAAAGCTTGGAATCGAATCAGGTCTTGAATTTATTCGCTTTAAGCCAATGAATGAGGTCCCTTCAGGATTTTATGCGAAGGTTCCTGTGGAGATAATCCTTAAGGGGTCATATCACGAGGTAGCCACTTTTATTGACAAGGTCTCTAAGCTTTCAAGGATAGTCAATATAACGGACATAAACATGAGCGGCGCCAAGGAAGAGGGAGGGAAAGTTATACTTACCACACCCTGCCTTGCAACAACTTACAGGTTTATTGAGGGTGAAAGTGCTAAGAAATAGCTCAGTAGAAAAAAACGAAGTTGAGAAGATGGGAAGTTGGGAAGACGGGAAGTTAAGCTCAACCTCCCAACTTCTCAACCTCTCAACCTCTTTAATGATAGTATCGCTGCTATTAGTTTTTGGGAGCGCGGGTTGCACGAAAGAAGAGGTTCCGCCTGCTAGGGTTACGCCTGTCAAGAAAGTTGTTGCGCCTGTGGATACCGCAATGACTACCGAAAAAAAGCCAGAATATGTCTATGACCCAGCTGGCAAGAGGGATCCGTTTAAAACCTTTTTAGAATCAGTTAAAAAGGCAGGCGCTGTCGCGCCTGCAACACCCCTTCAGAGTTACGACCTAAATACCCTTAAACTTGTGGGGATCATGATGCTGCCTGGGAAGAAGGTCGCAATAATAGAGGACCCAACTGGTAAGGGGTATCACGTTAAAGTTGGAACACATATAGGTTTGAACGATGGTGTAGTAGTCGATATTTTAAGTGATGAAGTGCTGGTTGAAGAGAGGTACCTGGATGTAACTGCACAAACAAAGGCAAGAAAGGTTTCAATCAAGATCCCGAAAGAACAGGGACAAGGAGGAGAAGTCCGATGAAAATCGATGCTATATTAAGTAAAACCAACTTTTATTTACTATTATGTTTCATGATTGTTTTGTCTGCCTGTTCGCCAAAAGCCGCCCAAGTGAGGCCGGAAGAACAGGCAAAAGCAATATCCATCAGCAGTCTGGAGATTGGGAAGAGTGATGGCGGATCTATCCTTACTATTAAGGCAACTGAATCGTTGCAGGGAAATTACACAGTCATCAAGGTGTCAGACCCGCCCAAGGTGGTTATAGAGATGCCAACAGCGGATGTCGGAAAATTCGAAGGCACGATAGATGCTGTTGATGGAGTCATCTCAAAGGTGTCGACCTCAAGGCGTGATGTTTCCGGCGCCATGATAGAGATTAGCCTTTTGTCCTTAGTAGAGCATGAGGTCAAGGCAGATGGAAATACGCTGGAGATCTATTTGGTGAGGCCTCAGGGAGAAGCTGCACAATCTGAGAAAGTAGAAGAAGCCCCTCTGGAAAAAGTGGAGGCAGGTTCGACAACAGATGAGAAGGAGCAGTCACCCGCAGAAGTAGTTGAGGAGCCAAAGGCAGAAGAAAAGGCTGAGGCTCCTAAAAAGGCTTTAAAAGTAAAAGCAGTTGAGATTAAAAAGGCAGGCAAGTTTACCAGGGCAGACATAATCACTGATGGGGAGATTTCAGATTATAATGTTTTTGACCTTAAATCTCCGGCCAGGGTGGTTGTTGATGTCAGGAATGCCAGGGAGATAACGGCAAAAAGGGAAATTAAGGCTGTTTCGCCTCATATCAAGGGCGCCAGACTTGGGCGGCATGACGGACAGGTAAGAGTCGTATTTGACTACAAAGGGAGCGTCAAGCCTTATGAGGTAGTTAAGGAGAATGACAGGATCACAATATTGTTTGGGAAGACACCGACAACTGTTGAAGCAAAAGTGGAGAAAGCAGAGCCACCAGCAGAAAAAGTTCAGGAACCAAAGAAAGAGGAGAGGGCAGAAGCTCCAACAAAGGCTTTAAAAATCAAAGCAGTTGAGATTAAAAAGGCAGGCAAGTTTACCAGGGCAGAGATAATCACTGATGGAGAGCTTTCTATTTATAAGGTCTATGACCTTAAGTCCCCGGATAGGGTTATTGTTGATATCGAGAATGCCAAGGATATATCGGCAAAAAAGAATATTAAGGCAGTTTCACATCACATCAAAGGCGCCAGGATTGGGCGCCATGATGGACGGGTTAGGGTCGTATTTGACTATAAGGGTAGTATTGAGCCCTATATGGTATTAAAGGGGGATGACAGGATCTCAATATTGTTTGGGAAAGAGTCAGCAACGGGTGTAGAGAAAGTCGAGAAGGCAGAAGCAAAAGAAGCGGCGCCTAAAATAGAGGAAAAAGTAGAGGTTGGGGTAGAGGAAAAGGCGGTGGCGCCGATTGCCGGAGCTGAGACGGCAGCCGTTCAAACAAAGCCTGAAATTACTGAAGAGGTAAAGACAGAAATCATAGCTGAGACTCCGAAAGAAGAGGCGAAGGTAGATCAGGCAAGCGCCAAGCCTGCTGAGGTTGTTGCCGAAGTGAAACCAGCGGTAGAAAAGGTAGAGGTAAGGGAGGAGGAAAAAACCGACGCAAAAGAGAAGGTTGTCGCCGCTCCTGTCGTCGCGGCAGCGGTCGAGGAGAAGACCGAACCGGAGCCCGAGAAGAAAACTGCTTCCGAGGGCGCATCAGAGGAGATGGCAAAGATTTATAATGGACAGAAGGTCACCTTGGAGTTCAAGGATGCGGACATTAAAAATATATTCAGAATTATTGCCGAGGTCAGCGGCTACAACATGATAATTGATAGCGCTGTTGTTGGAAAGGTTACCATCAGGCTCGTAAATGTCCCATGGGACCAGGCCCTTGATATATTACTTGAGACGAACAACCTTGGTATGAAAAAGGTTGGAAATGTAATCAGAGTTCTTCCGGCGGCCCTTGTCAAAAAAGAGGAAGAGGATAAGCTGGCGTCCCAGAAGGCCAAGGAGAAGCAGGAAGACCTTGTCTCCAAGCTGATTCCAGTGAGCTATGCAAAGGCATCTGACATATCGGGCAGGATTAAAGGTGTTATGACAGATAGAGGAACATCTGAGGTTGACGAAAGAACGAATACAATAATCCTGAAGGATATTCAGAAGAGCGTAGATGCTGCGGTAAAGCTTGTGGCATCCCTGGATACCCCGACTCCGCAGGTGATTATAGAAGCGAGGATTGTAACGGCAAGTACCCGTTTTTCAAAGGACCTCGGTGTTCAGTGGGGTGCAGGTTATGCTGCGGATGCTGCACATGGTAATCCAACAGGTTATTACTTTCCGAATTCATACAATGTATCTGGCGGGGGAGGCGGTTCCTTCGCCCTCAATCCTCCTGCATCGGGAGGAGTGGGTGGCGCAGGGGGTGTGGTAGGAATAAATTTCGGTTCTATAAACAATACCCTGAACCTCGACCTTCGTCTGAGCGCACTGGAGACTCAAGGATGGGGAAAAGTCATATCTAGTCCCAAGATCATTACTCTCGATAATAAGGAGGCATCCATACAACAGGGTGTGTCGATCCCATTTGAGACGACATCTGCCTCAGGGACTCAGACACAGTTCGTCGATGCAAGCCTCAACCTGACGGTTACTCCGCACGTTACAGGTGATGGCAGGCTGTCGATGAAGATTAAAGCCAGCAAGAATAGCCCCAGCCTGACATTTAAAGGGGCAACAGGCACTCCAGCCATAGAGAAGAGGGAGGCGACTACAGAGATCCTCGTCAGGGACGGTGAGACAACGGTTATCGGCGGCATATACGAGATCGACAAAGGGGAAAGTGAAACCTTTACCCCTTTCCTCGGCAAGATACCTATTCTCGGCTGGCTGTTTAAGTCGAAGTCTAAAACCGAGACCAAGACGGAGCTCTTGATATTTATAACACCCAGGATAGTACAAGATAAACCGGCGTAAAGGCCGTAAGACGTGTGGGGTAGTTTGAAAATTCTATGGCAATTTTAAGATATCTGACTGCTGGTGAGTCGCACGGTAAAGGACTTACAGCTTTAATGGAGGGTGTTCCAGCTAACCTTGAATTAACGGCTGGGTATATAAATAAAGAACTTGCACGCCGACAGATGGGGTATGGTCGCGGTGGACGGATGAAGATCGAGACTGATACTTCGGAGATCCTTTCAGGTATCAGGTTTGGCAGGACACTTGGCTCACCTATAGCCCTGTTCATTGAAAACAGAGATTGGGAGAACTGGCAGGAGGTAATGAGTTCGGAGCCTGAAACTCAAAACTCAAAACTTAAAACACAAAACTTGCCTGTCACCCGCCCCCGCCCAGGTCATGCCGACCTCACAGGAGCTATTAAGTATAACCAGAGGGATATCAGAAACATATTGGAGCGCTCCAGTGCACGAGAAACTGCAGCACGAGTGGCCGTAGGTGCTGTTGCAAAGAGACTGCTTGAGGAGTTCGGGATAAGGATTTACAGTTGGGTGACTGAGATAGGAGGACAGCAGTGGTCAGAGGCCAGTGGTAGGAGCTCAGTGTATTACTCGCCGCTCCTCGCTTCTCG
>JAENJC010000216.1 GCA_016844545.1 Deltaproteobacteria bacterium
TAATGGGACTCCTCTGCATAGACTCCAAGTTCCAGCATATCGCCCAGTACAGCTATCCCCCTGCCTGCGCCCTTCACATCCGCCAGCGTCTTCAGCGCCATGGCAACTGAGTTCGGGTTGGCGTTGTAAGTGTCATCAATGAGGTTTACCCCGCAGTCAAGCCTGTGCAGCTCAAACCTTCCTTTGAAAGGCCTCCACTCCTCAAGCCCCTTCCTTATATCCTCATGGTCAATCCCAGCAGCAACCCCCGAAGCGGCAGCAGCAGTAGCGTTATAAACATTGTGTTGTCCAAGCCCCATCAGTTTTACAGTCAAAGATTTTCCTTTTATCATCATTGAAACTGTCACTCCACTTCCAGAACAGCAGGAGTAATCTGTAAGAAGGGTCTTCACATCGGCATCCAGACTATTTAAGCCAAAAGTTACCAGATTCCCATCCCATCCCTTTGCAATCTCTCTAATATATAGGTCATCGACATTGACCACAAAAGTCCCATCTGCCTTCAACCCCTCCAGTACCTCTCCCTTGGCCTTCGCAACACCCTCAATGCTTCCGAGTCCCTCCAGGTGGCCTGAACCCACATTGGTTATAAGTGCGATGTCCGGTTTGCAAATCTCCGAAAGCCTCTTTATCTCACCAAAGGTGTTCATCCCAAGCTCCAGGACAGCGACATCATGGCTGTCATCTATATTCAAGACCGTAAGCGGAAGACCTATCAGGTTGTTCAGGTTCCCCTCTGTCTTCAAGACCTTGTACTTCTGAGATAGAATCAACGCCACCATCTCCTTGGTCGTGGTCTTACCGTTGGAACCAGTTATTGCAACAACAGGGATCGGATGTTTCTCTCTCCAGAGCCTTGCTATATCCCCAAGGGCCATGAGGGTATCATCAACCTCAATCATAAAGCCTGTAAGAAGTTTCTGCTGGCCACCGGATACTGACCACTGACCACTGACTATAGCCCCACATGCGCCCTTCTGTAGTGCAGTCTCTATAAAGTTATGCCCGTCAAAGTTCTCTCCTGTCAGGGCAATAAAAAGCTCTCCTGGCTTGAGGCTTCTGCTATCTGTCGAAACACCAGAGAAGGCCCCCTCCGGTCTTCCATAGACCAGTTTGCCGCTGATCGCTTCAATTATTTCATTCCACGATGGTTTCATATCTATTTCCCGCCGCTTCTGCCTTTAAAAGCTTTTATCGCCTCTTCTCTGTCATCAAAATGTATCTTCTGCGTCCCAATTATCTGATAATCCTCATGCCCCTTCCCTGCGAGAAGAACGACATCACCCTCTCTTGCCTCTTTTATTGCTTCCGTAATCGCTTCCCTTCTATCAGGTATTACTCTGACCCCTGACCCATTGTCGGAGGTAACAATAACAACATCGCTATACTCTGTTGCAATCCTTCCCATGATCGGCCTCTTTCCCCTGTCCCTGTCACCGCCGCAGCCGAAGAGTGTTATTATTCTTTTATCAGTCAACCCTCTTATGGTTGTCAATACCCTCTCCAGTGCGTCTGGTGTATGGGCATAATCAACCAGGATTGTGAACGGCTGACCTGCATCAACTCTCTCAAGCCGCCCAGGGACATTCTTTAAGGCTGTTATCCCTCTTTCTATGACCTCGACCGGAAGACCAAGGCCCACCCCAGCGCCAGCAGCAGCCAGGATATTGTAAAGGTTAAACTCACCTATGAGAGATGATTTAATCTTTATCTCTCCCGAAGGTGTCGCCAATGTCCCTTCAATCCCCTCTACGCCAAGCTTTATATCTTTAGGATAAATATTTGTTTCTATCCCTCTGCCTTTTATTCCGTACCCTATAACCCTTCCCAAAGCCCTTTTTGAGAGGTCCTCTCCTTTAGGGTCGTCCATATTGATTACAGCCGTTTTACCCTCATCTATAAAATCAGTAAAGAGCCTGGCCTTTGCCTCGAAGTACCTTTCCATAGTAATATGGTAATCAAGGTGGTCCTGGGTAAGGTTTGTAAATACCGCAACATCAAATAGGCATCCACCAACCCTTTCCTGACTCAGGGCATGTGAGGAGACCTCCATCACAGCCGTCTTCACGCCGCTTTCAACCATATCATTGAGAAGCCTCTGCAGGTCCAGGGACTCTGGAGTGGTATTCGGCGCAGGGAGCACCTTCCCTGCATAGCGGTAGTTTATTGTCCCAACTATACCCGGATTCAACCCGGCTTCACTCAAGACAGACTCCACAAGGAACGATGTCGTGGTTTTGCCGTTCGTCCCTGTTATACCTACCAGCTTCATTTTTCCGGAAGGCTCGCCATAAAATACCGCTGATATCCTGGCTAAAGCCTCCCTGGAATCAGGGACAGCAACAACCACTCTCTCCCTTATGGCGGGGGTAAAAGGAGAGTCAGTTACAACTGCCACTGCACCATTCTCTACCGCCTGCTCCGCAAAAAGATTACCGTCCGCCTTCTCCCCCTTTATCGCAATAAAAAGGGAGCCTTTCCCTACCTTCCGTGAATCATACTGGATATCAAAGATCTCTGTATCTTCGGAACCTTGTATCTTATAGCTCTTTAAGGTTTTCAAAAGCTCTTTAAGTTTCATTAACTTTCCAATTAATCAAGCTTCGCCACCTTTAGAGCACTGCCAGCTGGTGATTGCCCATCATTTTTTTTCGGGCTATTCAGGTATCTCAGAGAGGTTTCCGCTATCGCCTTAAAGGCAGGGGCTGCCACAATGCCGCCATACTGAATCCCCTCAGGCTCGTCTATAGCCACAAGCACCACAAGTTCCGGCGACTCCGCCGGAACAAAACCAATGAATGAAGCAACGTGCTTATTTTCGGTATATCCCCTGCCGCCGGATACCTTCTGGGCAGTGCCGGTCTTTCCAGCCACATCGTATCCGGTAAGTGCAGCCTCTATTCCAGTACCTCCTTCGTTTACAACATCCCTCAGCATCTCGGTGACTTTTGAGGCCGTCTCCCCGCTGATGACCTTCTTCACTATCTGCGGCTGGTTACTCTTTATCACCTTCCCGTCCCTGTCCAGGATGTCCTTCACAAGATACGGCTTCATCAGGTATCCTCCGTTTGCTATGGCGGAAAAGGCCGTGACCATCTGAATAGGTGTCACCGATATTCCCTGCCCGAAGGAAATAGTCGCCAACTCGAGCTTTGACCAGGTTTTCATGGAACGTAATATCCCCCTTCCCTCTCCTTTTAATTCTATTCCTGTGGGAGAGCCAAATCCGAATGAGGTAATGTAGTCATAAAACCTTTCTTTTCCAAGCTTGCCCCCTATCTTTGCGGATCCTATATTGCTTGAGAACTTCATTATCTCTTTTACAGTAAGGGACCCGTGCTTATGGGTGTCGGTGATCTTCTTTCCTGCCAATTCCAAAGAACCTTTCTCACAGTTGAATTTTTCCTCCGGAGTAACCACCCCTTCCTCCAGCGCAGCAGCCAGAAGGAAGACCTTAAAGGTGGAGCCGGGCTCGTATGTATCCACTATGGCACTGTTCTTCAAGGCCGCCTGGTAAGTGGAAGAAAGGTCATTAGGATTAAACTGTGGATAATTGGCCATTGCCAGCACCTCGCCGCTCTTAGGGTCCATAACAATGGCTGTGCCTCCCTTGGCGCCGCTCTTCCTGACAGCCTCAGCCAGCTCCTTTTCTGCGGTATACTGGATAGTCTTATCTATTGTAAGAACTACGCTGTTTCCGGCCAGTGAGTCCTCAAAACCAAAATCCATGGGAAGGGTCCTCTCTCCAAGGGCATCCCTTTCCGCCCTGACCAATCCAGTCTTCCCCTTTATCTGGGCATCGTGAGCAAGCTCAATACCTCCAAGCCCTGTTCCGTCAATACCTGAGAACCCGACCACATGTGATGCCAGTTCTCCGTTTGGATAGAACCTTCTATTCTCTTTTACAAAACCTATGCCTCTGATATTCAGGGATTTGACACGCTCAATTGTGGAAGGGGTGACCTTTCTCGCAAGCCAGACAAAGGATTTTGATGAGGAGAGGTTGTCCTCAAGCTCTTTTCGGCTTAATGAAAGGAGGGAGGCAAGCCTTTTTGCAGCCAGTTTAGGGGTATCTATGGAGTCAGGCTCTGCGTATATGGAATCAACCTCTACCGTCACAGCAAGCTCTTCATAC
>JAENJC010000217.1 GCA_016844545.1 Deltaproteobacteria bacterium
CCAATCTGGACATTGATTCATCACATGTCCTTTAAACAAACTACGGACGCTATAGCGGTGAAACATATTTCAGAACAGCTCATATGACTATGACATATATCATATTTCATAAAAATACGCCGGTCGGCTATTATTGATACAAACTAAAGGCGTATGCTAATGTAGTTATTTTGGTTGTTCAATCCGAGAAATAAGCCAGTAAACCGCGCCAAGTACTGCAATGGCTGCAATAAGCGAAAACTGGGCCTCTATAGCCTCAGACTTTAGCATTATTATAAGGAGCTTTCTTATGACTGCAACAAGGGCTACTCCTACAAAGACCTTTATGGCGAACTTCCCGCCCTTCAGGTGTTAGACAAACAGGCCAAGGACTGTGACTCCCATCAATACGAGACCCAACACAAGAAAGAGGTTCAGGCCGTAACTGAACCTCCTGGCAAAATCAATAAGATGCGATTCTACGCTCTGTGAGATGAAGTAATGCTTCCGCTCCTCCTCTATATAAGAGCTTGTTAATGCATCAAGATTTATATCCAGCATCTTCTCGATAGAGCCCCATAGATAGAGTCTCTCCTTTTCATCGCTTATCTCTTCCCTTAATATCCTGCCGCAGAACCATTTAACAAAATGCATGGCTGCGTTGACGTAATGGGCGCTCAGGTTTATCTTGACATGGGCCGAACCGATCTGCTCAAGGTCTTTCAGATACTGGTTATTGTACTCCCCGGAAAACAGTTTCATGAACCAGACTTTGAGTCCGTCCTGATGTCTCTTGATGGTTTCTTCATCCTTTAAAAACTTGGGGGTGTCTTCAAAAGACTTTATATGGTTATAAAACTCTGTCGGAAACCGGTCCCTGAACCTCTCCATAATCGGGTGCAGTTGCCTGAGGTTTTCTGCATCTCTGGATGTAAAACCGTAATGAGCCATTATCCTGTCAATAGATTCCATATACCCTCCTGCCGCAACTTTAATTTCTCCCTGACACGGTGTCAATAAAAATCTTCCATTGGGTGCACATTTTGCCCTTTACTAACCTTAACATTTATTTTATATTATCACCTCATTTTTATACCAAGTTGCTTTCAAACAGCTATTTATTTAGGTTAACGAAAGCTTACTTGGTATTTATACCCGGATGAGTATTATGCCTGAGCATTCAAAAGCCTTTAATTGAATGCGAATTTGGTATTAGTAAAGAGGTTATTGATGAACATTGCTATTGCCAGCGACCATGGCGGTTTTGAACTTAAGGAGGAGCTCAAAACCTTCCTGAAGGATACGGGTATAAGCTGTACCGACCTGGGGGTCGCTAATGGCGAGTCTGTTGATTACCCTGATTTCGGGATGGCACTCGCCGTGAGGGTATCGGACGGAGAGTTTGAAAGGGGCATCCTGATATGCGGGACGGGGATTGGGATGTCCATAGTTGCCAACAAGTTTCCGAAGGTAAGGGCTGCCCTTGTCTGGGATACCTTCACTGCCAGGATGGCCAGGGAACACAACGATGCGAATGTCTTGGTCATTGGAGGCAGGACGACTGAAAAGGGTCTGGCAAAGGAGATGGTTAAGGTATGGCTTGAAGCAAGATTTGAGGGAGGAAGGCACCAGCTAAGGCTGGATAAGATAAGGGAAATAGAAAAAAAGTGGGGGATGGGATGATGTCGAGGCTAAAGAATTTCGACCCTGAGGTTTACAAGGCCATAGTTGACGAGACGAGGAGGGAGGAGGATAAGATTGTCCTGATTGCCTCCGAGAACTATGCGTCTGAGGCCGTGATGGAGGCCCAGGGTTGTGTGATGACAAACAAATACGCTGAGGGGTATCCCGGAAAGCGTTATTATGGCGGATGCGAGTATGTGGACGTGGTGGAAAATCTGGCCATTGAGAGGGCCAAGAAGATCTTCGGCGCCGAGCATGTAAATGTCCAGCCTATATCAGGCTCTGCAGCCAACATGGGTGTCTATTTCGCCATGCTGAAGCCCGGTGATACAATACTTGGGATGAACCTGGCCCACGGGGGACACCTGACACACGGCGCCTCTGTCAGCTTTTCAGGGAAGATATTCAAGGCAGTTTTTTACGGCGTAGAAAAAGAGACCGGGCTTATCAATTATGATGAGGTAGAGCGGATAGCCAAGGAGCACTCTCCAAAGATGATAGTTGCAGGGGCCAGCGCATACTCAAGGATACTCGATTTCGAGAGGTTCAGGGAGATTGCTGACGAGATCGGTGCTTATCTGATGGTGGACATGGCCCACATTGCAGGGCTTGTGGCTGCGGGGGTTCACCCCTCGCCTGTTCCTTATGCGGACTTTGTTACAACCACTACCCACAAGACCCTCAGAGGCCCAAGGGGAGGGATGATCCTTTGCAGGGAGGAGTACGCAAAGGAGATAGACAAGATCATATTCCCCGGTATTCAGGGCGGGCCGCTTATGCACGTGATCGCCGCCAAGGCAGTGGCATTCAAGGAGGCCTTGACACCTGAGTTCAGGAAATATCAGGAGCAGGTTGCGAAGAACGCCAAGGCCCTCGCCCAAGGGATGATCGACAGAGGGTACAGGATAGTTTCAGGAGGGACAGACAACCACCTGATGCTTGTTGACCTGACCAGCAAAGGGATCACTGGAAAAGAAGCTGAAGAGGCCCTGGATAAGGCTGGTATAACAGTGAACAAGAACGGGATACCCTTCGACCACAGGCCGCCGCAGGTAACCAGTGGGATAAGGCTTGGGACCGCCATAGTAAGCACAAGGGGGATGAAGGAAGCAGAGATGCATGAGATAACAAATCTCATAGACAGGGTGCTGAGCAATCCTGCCGATGACATGAACCTCTTCTCCGTCAAGCCCGACGTAAAGGCGCTTTGTGAGAGGTTTCCTTTTTACAGGGATTTGCTGGAAAGGATGAAGTCTTAGCTAAGAGAGTTTTCAAAAACCTACATCATATGGCCTCCTTTAGCTAATAATCAATTTTAGTAGGGGGGTAGTCGGTTAGCTCCACCTCTGCTATAATGCGAGAATACATTTCTTGCTTTATGGAGGAACCGTGGAGCCGGCATTGGTATCTGGACGTGAC
>JAENJC010000218.1 GCA_016844545.1 Deltaproteobacteria bacterium
ATCGGGCTTACCGTAGTCGGGAGAAAGGCTGCAGACCACTACAAGAGGAACGGCGGGCAGATCAACAAGGAGCATACTAATATACTATATGGCTTCGGTTATCATACTGCGGCAGGGATAGCCGGTGACATAATCAATGCCTATACCAATGAAGAAGTGGACGAGGTATACCTCCTTTACAACGAATACAAGTCTGCCCTGGTCCAGGAAGCAATGATGGAAAGGCTTCTACCGATAACCCCTCTGGAAGGGGAGACGGAGATGTCGGTGGTTGACTACATATATGAGCCAAATAAGGACAGCATACTTGAGGAGATCCTACCGAAGCATGTAGAGATACAGGTTTACAGAGCGCTTTTGGAATCCATTGCCAGCGAGCACGGCGCCAGGATGGCGGCCATGGACTCGGCAACAAGGAACGCAAAAGATATGATAGGACGTCTGACCCTATACTACAATAGGGCTAGACAGGCAACCATTACTAAAGAGCTTGTTGAGATAGTCAGCGGCGCTGAGGCATTGAAATAGAAATAATGTAGGGGTGCCGTATCCTTACACGCGACGTATATTAAGGAGGCTTTAAATGAGCACAGGAAAAGTAACCCAGGTAATAGGCCCTGTGGTGGACGTTGAATTTGAAAGGGGAAAGCTTCCGCCTATATTCAATGCGGTTAAGCTGACCAACCCTTCCATTGATGACAGGGAGGGGAACCTGGTTCTTGAGGTTGCCCAGCACTTAGGTGAAAACACCGTCAGGTGCATCGCCATGGATTCAACAGACGGCCTTGTCCGCGGAATGCTGGCAGTTGATACAGGGCAGCAGATAACAATGCCTGTCGGCAGGGAGGCCCTCGGAAGGATAATGAACGTCATCGGTGACCCGGTTGACGAGATGGGACCGATAAACACAAAGGAGCGCTGGCCGATCCACAGGTCTGCTCCGGCCTTTGATGAACAGGAGTCCACTGTTGAGGCCCTTGAAACAGGCATAAAGGTTATAGACCTCCTTGCCCCGTACTCAAAAGGTGGAAAGATCGGCCTGTTCGGCGGAGCCGGTGTGGGAAAGACCGTTCTTATCATGGAACTGATTCACAATATAGCTGTTGAGCACGGCGGATTCTCCGTATTCGGCGGCGTGGGTGAAAGGACCAGGGAAGGAAACGACCTCTGGATGGAGATGAAGGAATCAGGGGTTATAGACAAGGCATGTCTCGTCTACGGCCAGATGAACGAGCCGCCTGGAGCAAGGGCCAGGGTTGCACTGTCCGCCCTCACGGTTGCAGAGTATTTCAGGGATCAGGAGGGACAGGACGTTCTCCTCTTCATTGACAATATATTCAGGTTCACACAGGCAGGCTCCGAGGTTTCAGCGCTCCTTGGTCGTATCCCGTCCGCGGTTGGTTATCAGCCAACACTTTCAACCGAAATGGGTGAGCTGCAGGAGAGGATTACATCTACAAAGAAGGGCTCCATCACATCTGTGCAGGCAGTTTATGTCCCTGCTGACGACCTGACAGACCCGGCCCCTGCAACGACATTCGCCCATCTGGACGCTACAACCGTTCTTTCAAGGCAGATTGCAGAGCTTGGGATATACCCGGCCGTTGACCCTCTGGACTCAACATCAAGGATTCTTGACCCATTAGTACTTGGAGCCGAGCACTATCAGGTAGCCAGGGAGGTGCAGAGAATACTTCAGAAGTATAAAGACCTTCAGGACATCATCGCAATCCTCGGCATGGAAGAGCTTTCAGAGGAGGACAAGATGGTAGTGGCAAGGGCAAGGAAGATCCAGAGGTTCCTCTCCCAGCCGTTCTTTGTTGCTGAGGCGTTCACAGGTGCCCCCGGCAAGTATGTGCCTCTGAAGGATACCATTAGAGGGTTTAAAGAGGTTGTAGAAGGCAAGCACGATGACCTACCTGAGCAGGCGTTCTATCTGGTCGGCGGCATTGAAGAGGCGATAGAGAAGGCTGAGAGGTTGAAGGCGTAATGGCAGAAACCATCCTCCTTGAGATTGTCACCCCGGACAGGCTTGTACTTTCCGAAGAGGTTGACGAGGTAACAGCGCCCGGCGTCGAAGGGGAGTTCGGCGTATTGCCCGGTCATACCCCTTTTCTTACCACCCTGAAGGTCGGGGAGCTGACCTACAGAAAGGGAAAGGAAGTCCACCACATGGCCGTAAGCTGGGGTTATGCCGAGGTTACGCCAAAGAAGGTAACAGTTCTTGCTGAGGCCGCCGAGGTAGCAGCGGAAATAGACATAGAGAGGGCCAAGGCCGCCATGGAGAAGGCTGAAAAGGAGCTCAAGAAGCTGTCGAAAGAGGACAAGGACTATCTGATTGAGGCAGCAAGGCTTGAAAAGTCAATCATCAGGATACAGGTTGCAGAGAGGGCGGGGAAGACCATATTACACTGAGGGTTAAACTATTAAGAGTCTTTTTTGAAAGCCCATTTCTTGCTAAACGCAGGGAATGGGCTTTCTTTATATTCACCCCGAGCTTGTCGAAAGTTTCACCTGATATGGGCGCGAGACAGGAAACTACTTGAAGAGGATCTTATACTTTTCGTGCCCTTCCTTTTCGAGCTCCCCCTTTGGAATGAACCTGAGCGCGGCGGAGTTCATGCAGTATCTGAGCCCTGTAGGTTTTGGACCATCGTTGAAAACATGTCCCAGATGGGAGTCGGCCTGCCTGCTCCGCACATCCGTCCTTCTCATGAAGAACCCCCTGTCCTCCCTTTCCACGATATTGTCAGGTTCCAGCGGTTTAGTAAAGCTCGGCCAACCTGTGCCGGAGTCATACTTGTCAAGGGAGCTGAAAAGGGGCTCACCCGAGACTATGTCTACGTATATCCCCTCTCTCTTGTTGTCTGCGTATTCGTTCTTAAATGCAGGCTCTGTCCCGTTCTTCTGGGTGACTTCGTACTGAATCGGGTGAATCGGGGTGAGCTTCTTCCGCAGCTCCGCGTCGGAAGGTTTAATAAATGAGGACTTCTTTTCCTCCCTCCCTTTCCAGACCTTTTTGAGGAAACTGTCACGCCCGGATCCGGCCCTGTAGTACTTATACCTTACGGGGTTCTTCTTATAATAGTCCTGGTGATAATCCTCGGCCTTGTAAAAGACCTCGAATTTGAGGATCTTCGTCTCAATGGACTTATCGAAGATGCTAGACTTTTCAAGTTTATCCTTTGAGAACTCGGCCAGGCTCTTCTGTTCTTCATTGTGGTAGAAGATGGCCGATCCATACTGCTGTCCCCTGTCGACAAACGAGCCGCCTGCATCTGTAGGATCAGTACTCCTCCAGAATGTATCTAACAATAGCTCATACCTTATCTTTTCCGGGTCATATGTGACCTGTATAGCCTCATAATGAATCACGCCATCAAGCTTTTCAAAAGGAGGCTCCATACACCAGAAACATCCCCCTGCAAAAGTGGCTTTTTGAAGATATATATCCTGACTGCTCATAGGTGGCCCTCCCAAAGGTTTTTCGGCATTTGCAGATCCGCATAAAACAGCAAAGATCACAATAGTGGTCAGAATTAAGTTTTTATAACTGATTTTGCTCATGTAAACACGGGCCATATAATCTCCGGCAACTGTTGTAATAAGGATGAGTCTTGGGTAGCTAAATAAATATAGCACTTTAATTTTTTGTTTCAAGTGTGGGGCAAAGTGACGCCAGCTGGGCATGGTATTTTATGAACAAAACATTATTTGTCGACAGTTTATTTTTTGAGTTATAATAAATAATGATCTCAGGTCTTTCCCAAACAGCAAGACAGACTTTTCATCATGATATCAGGTCAGCCATGCTCTTTGGCATCTTTGGCGGCATGATTTTGCCGTTTATAGCCATCATCGGTAGAAAGATCGGCGCCACTGATTTCCAGATCGCCCTTCTCACAACAGCCCCTTTCATAGCCAATATATTTGCCCTCTTCTGGACAGAGGACATCTTCGGTAAAGGCCGAATCTGGTATGTGGTATGGCCGGGCGCCATAGGCAGGGGGCTTCTCTTGGGGATGTTCTTTGTTGCGGCACCATTTTACTATACCTTGCTCATATTCATCTACTTGATCATCACTGCCATCCCCTTCCCTTCCTATGCCTTTGTCATGAAGGCCAACTACCCTGACTCTCAACGGGGGCGGCTTATGTCGTATGTAAGAATTGGAAACACAGGACTATGGATTGTGACTTCGGCCATAAGCGGCTGGATTTTGCAGAAGGGAACCGATTATTATCACTATATCTTTCCTGTTGCAGCGATCTTTGGCGTCCTTTCTGCCCTGGAGTTCGGAAGGATAAAGATGAGCTGTGAGGTTGAAAAGGTGCGGAAGTGCGATAATGACAGGGAACTGATGGTCAGCCTGTCCAACCTCGCTGCGCCCTTCAAAAACAAGACCTTTCGGCAATTTTTAACCTCATACTCCCTTTTTGAATTCGGTCTGCTTTTATCTATTCCCATATTCCCTATTGTCCTTGTTGATGAAGTGCATATCCCTAATCTTGTAGCAGGTATCTACGGTTCAATAGTTGCTGCCTTTGGTCTTGCAGGCTTTTTCTTTTGGGGATACTTTACAGACAGACATACCGAAAAGCGGGTCTTTTCTGCTATAAGTCTTATAGGAGGGTGTATCCCGCTGATCTATCTTCTTAGCCGGAACCTCTGGGTTTTGGGAGCTGCCCATGCCGCAGCAGGGCTTACCTATGCAGGGATGGAACTGATAGGATACGTGGTAATCACGCGTATGTCCTCTAACAGTGAGGTCCCGCGATACATGGCAGTCTACATCGCCTTGGGAGGTTTGAGAGGCGGTATCGCGCCATTTCTTGGCACAGCGCTGAAATCTGCTTTCGGCGCATCGACTGTGTTTAGTCTGTCCCTGTTCCTTATCTTTTTGGGGTTTATATCAGCGGCGAGGAATAAACCTGAAAGAGTTTAAACGGTTGCTGAGCCAATTTTTTAAGGGGGGTAGTCGGTTAGCTCCACCTCATGCTACATTTAATTATGCCCCCAGTCGTAGCCATAGGTTACATCATCTTCAGTAATCGGTTCAGTGACAA
>JAENJC010000004.1 GCA_016844545.1 Deltaproteobacteria bacterium
GCACAGGAAAGACCCTGGTTGCCATCGCAGCAGGGCTCAAGAAGACCGCTGATGAAGAGACTTATACAAGACTGCTTGTATCACGCCCCATCTTCCCTCTTGGAAAGGACATAGGCTTCCTGCCGGGAAACCTTGAGGAGAAGCTTACTCCGTGGATGCAGCCGATCTTTGACAACCTGGAGCTTATATTCGGCCTTGATCGTAAAGATAAAGAAAAGGGGATGCACTATAATTACAAGGAGCTCATGAACCAGGGTGTCTTGCAGCTTGAACCGCTCACTTACATCAGGGGAAGGAGCATACCAAACCAGTATATGATAGTTGACGAGGCGCAAAACCTGACGCCCCATGAGATAAAGACCATTATCACAAGGGCCGGAGATAACACAAAGATAGTCCTGACCGGAGACCCTTACCAGATCGATAATCCATATATAGACTCATCCAGCAACGGACTCTCTTATGTGGTAGAGAGGTTTAAAAATGAGGTAATCGCCGGTCATATGACCCTCTCCAAGGGTGAACGCTCTGAACTGGCAGAACGTGCTGCAAACCTCCTTTAATACCTAAAAAAGCATCTGGACGCAGATTCCCAAAAGTAGGCGCTTCTAAGCGACACAGATTTGTACTGATAATTCAAAGACTTAAACAAAAACATACGATCACCTTTCGGGTGATACCTATATTTCCTGTATCTATCTTTTTTATCTGCGTTTATCCGCCTTTATCTGCGTCCCATTGCAGGATTTAGGTAATATATTATTTTCCAGAAGGCACAACTATGGCTGCCAACATCGAAATAACCGATTTAAAGGAACTACAGAAAACCCTCTCCTATGACTTCAAGGATGAAGGTATCCTCGCTCAGGCCTTAACCCACAAATCATATGCAAATGAAAAAAAGGGTATTATCAAGGACAATGAAAGGCTTGAGTTCCTTGGTGACGCAGTACTTGATCTCTCCATCAGTCACCTTATCATGGAAAGGTTTCCCGACCTGTCAGAAGGGGATATGTCCAAGCTGCGGGCATCCGTGGTAAATGAAAATTACCTTGCTGTGATGGCTGAAGAGTTTGAGCTTAACCAATACCTCCTGCTCGGCCACGGGGAAGAGCTAAGCGGGGGAAGGAATAAGCCTTCAATTCTTGCCGACTCATTTGAGGCAGTCATTGCTGCGATATATCTCGATGGCGGATTTGATGCGGCATTTAAGACGGTATCCAGGCATTTTATCGACCTCCTTTCAAAAACTGACCTTTACGGGGACTATAAAACAAGGCTCCAGGAACTGACGCAGGAAAGGCTGAAATGTATGCCCTCATACACGTTGAAGAGTACCTCAGGCCCTGATCATGCCAGGGTCTTCGAGGTAGAGCTTCACATAGAGGGCAAACTCTATGGGGATGGAAAAGGAAAGACAAAAAAAGAGGCGGAGCAGAAGGCTGCAAGAGAAGCATTAGAAAAGCTTCGTGAAACGGAAGATGTGAGATGCATGACCGATTAAGCATTTTGGGCTGAGAGTAAAATATAAGGTCTCCCGGTGTTTTTCTTGACAAGGTTGTTTGCTTAAACAATAATGAAAACGACTATGACCGTAAAGACCGTAACTAGAAGCAAACAAGTGACAGAGGTCCGCGAACCGTCCGTTGACTATGTTAGGAATAAAGAAATCCCTTTCTTTTTCGGAAAGCCTCTCCTTAAAGGTTCACACCATGATCTTGATGCCGATCAATTAAACCCGGACGCCCCGGAGCTTTATTATTCTCATCCCAATGGCGAGATATGGGTTGGAGATTCGATTGCCTGGCTTGGTTCCATGAAGAGCGAATCTGTTGACCTCATCTTTGCCGATCCGCCATACAATATAAAAAAGGCTGAATGGGATACCTTTGAATCCCAGCAGGAGTACGTCAACTGGTCCCTTAAATGGATTGAGCAGGCAGCTCGGGTTTTGAAACCGGAAGGGACCCTTTACATCTGCGGCTTTTCCGAAATCCTTGCCGATCTGAAACTTCCGGCTTCTCAATTTTTCAAGGGCTGTAGGTGGATTGTCTGGCACTATAAAAACAAGGCAAACTTAGACGATGAATCGGGGACGGGTTCACATATTGATTTCAGAGCTAAGCTTGAACGCAGAAGGCAGAGAGAAAAACCTCAATAAAATCAAGGGACACTTCCCACATTAAAAGCGCCGGCCCAAAGGGTTTGATTGAAAAGATTTGAACATAGACCCCTTATGATATAGAATTGGCAGAGATATAGGAGGTTTTAAAATGCAGACCATCTCAATAAAGAGTAGTTCCGCTGAAACAGTTATCCCGCTTCTAAAAAATGCCATAGACAGGGAAAAACGCATATTAAAAGAAAGTGTCAGGGTGACGAAAGAAAAGGTCAACAAGCTTGCCGGGACTCTTTCTGTTGATATTGACAAACTCATGAGGGGAGAGGTTGAACACACCGATTCCAATGACATGCAGTTAATCGAGCTTGAAGGAGAGGTCGAGGTATTAAGGCACCTTGAATCCGAACTTAATGACTTTGAGTCAGTTGAGATATGCAGATAAAGGACTACCTTGACGAGATTCTGAATCTAATCGCAGAAAACCCCTTCACTCTTTCTCAAAACCTTTCCTTTGAAGAACGTCCCCCTGATTCCGCTTTCGTCTCAGGCCTAATCACTTTTACCGATACCTCAAAACTGCATTTCAAGGAATTTGTGGTCTTTAAACAAGCTGATTTAAAAATCCTGAAATATGGCTATAACTATCTGGATAAGAATGAAGCCTTGATCTTCAGGTATGACAACGCCCTCGATCCCCAGGCGAAGAAGCTATCTACATATCCTGAACACAAGCACACCTTAAAAGGTTTGCAGTCGGCGCCAAGACCGGCCTTCAGAGAAGTATTGTTGGAAATATCCAGTATCATAGCGGCGGGAAAATAACGAAATCGAGGGACGCTTTCAACGTTAATAGGAATTGGGACGGTTCTATATAGTTGCCGTAACGGGATAACGGAGCAGGAAATTGACTACTTCCGCCGCTGGGCTGAAACGGGCGTTTTCGGGAAACTTTGGGAGAAAATAAAATGTCATTCAAATCAGGTTTCATAGCTATCATAGGAAGGCCCAATGTCGGGAAGTCTACCCTCATGAACGCCATCCTTGGGGAGAAGGTATCAATCATCTCCAACAGGCCTCAGACCACAAGGAACAAGATACTTGGGATTAGAAATGTCGAGGGAGGCCAGCTTATATTCCTTGATACACCTGGAATCCATAAGGGAAAGCATCTTATGGACAGGCTCATGGTCAAGGAGGCCATGTCATGCATAGAAGGAGTAGACCTGATACTTGCAGTGGTTGATGCAGAGAGGGTGCTGACAGAAGAGGATGAGCTGGTACTCGAATCTCTGAAGACGGCAAAAATACCTGTATTCCTTATAATAAACAAGGTCGACCTGATCAGGAAAGACCTTCTACTCCATCAGATCTCCAGATATACATCTTCTTATGGCTTTAAGGAGGTCATCCCATTATCAGCATATAAGGGAGAGGGGATTGAAGAGCTGGTACGGTTGATGAAAGATGTTCTCCCTGAAGGGCCCCGGTATTTCCCTGAAGAGACATTAACAGACAGGCCGGAGAGGTTTATAATAACCGAGATAATAAGGGAAAAGGCCATAAACATGACCAGGGAGGAGATCCCTTACTCCATTGCCGTAATGGTGGACGAGTTTAAGGAAAAGGAGAAGCTTGTTTCCATCAGCGCCACCATATATGTTGAAAGGGACTCACAAAAAGGTATAATTATTGGCAAGGGCGGAAAGATGCTAAAGACCATAGGGACTGAGGCCAGGAAGGATATGGAAAAACTCCTTGCCTGCAAGGTCTTTCTGGAGCTGTGGGTGAAGGTACACAAGGACTGGAGGAAGGACCCCGTCTTCCTAAGGGACTTGGGAATAGAGTAAATTAGTGGTCAGTGTTCGGTGGTCAGCTAACGGGCCTAAAAGCCTGCTTCTACGGAGGCATACACAGGAGGAAATATGAACATCCTATATTCAGTGGCTATTGCCATGTTAATTGCTTTACCCTATTATTCCTTTGCAGACGAGGCCCCATCAGGCGCCGGAACCATAACCTACGTAAAAGGGACAGCCCAGAAGAAGGGGACAAATGGTGAGGATTGGGAGAGGGCAAAGGAGAACACGACTCTTACTTCCGGTGACAAGGTGAAGACCCTGGAGAAGACAAGGGCGGAGATAAGGCTTGAGGCTGGAAAGGTGATCAGGCTCGATGAGAACACCACGGTTGACCTTGTCAAACTGGTTGAAGAGTCGCAGAATAAGGTTGAAACGGACATAAAGATAGAGCAGGGAAACCTCTGGGCAAAGGTGGGAAAGCTCGGTGAAAATACTGAGCTGAAGGTGGAATCACCTATAGCAGGGGCCTCTATCAGGGGGACTACCTTCAGAGTGGAGGTGGCTATAGACAAATCAACACAGTTAAATGTGTACGAAGGAGTGGTCGAGATATACAACCCGATGCAGAAGACCAAAGGACCGATAACAAGGATCGAGGCCCCGAGAGAGGTGAAAAAGCCCGGATATATTGAAGGGCCCAAGGAGGTCTCACTCGACGAATGGACTTATATTGTAAAGGATATGCAGAGGTTCACCATAACTCCTGCCGGTATAAAAAAGGTGGAGGGGTTCAAGAAGGACGATACTGAAGAGCAGAGCGACTGGGTGAAGTGGAATATGGAAATGGACAAAAAGATGGACAAGAAGGGCAACATGCCTTAGTTTTCTATTTACAACCCCCCTTGCACCTGATATTATTGCGCTTTTATCGGGATTTGGGGGTTCTCAATTTAATGTCAAAATCAGTTTTTTTTCTTGCTGCAATACTCTCTCTCTCTCTATTTACATATATAGCGTGGGCTGAAGATACGATTGTAAAAATAACAATCAAAGGGAACAAAACCATAGAGGCTGATGCCATAAAGGCCGTCATAAAGATCAGCGAAGGGAAGCCCTTGATCACTGAGGATGTGCGGGATGCCATAAAGGCCATATTCGAGATGGGCTATTTTACCGATGTTCAGGCAGAGACAAGCGATACTGAAGTTGGGAAGGAGCTGGCATTTATTGTATCTGAAAGGCCACAGATAAGGGAGATTGATTTTAATGGCAACAAGGAGATAGAAAAGGACAAGCTCAAAGAACTTCTGACATTCAAGGCCAATACTATTCTGGATTTAAACAAAATAAGGGAAAGCATTTCAAAGATAAAGACAGAATACGAAAACAGCGGTTACTACGTGGCAGATGTACAGTACAAGATCGAAACCGTTGGAGAAAACCAGATAAAGCTCGTCTTCGAGATTAATGAAAATGACAAGGTTCTTGTAAAAAGGATAATCCTCCTTGGGAATAAGGAATACAACGACGATGCGCTGAAGAAAATAATACAGACAAAGGAAGGGAGCTGGTCTTCATGGATTAGCTCGAAGGGGACTTTCAAGGAGAATATGCTGCGTGGAGATGTGGAGATCCTCTCCTCCCATTACCTAAATAACGGATATATACAGGCCAGTGTCGAAGAACCACAGGTATTCCTTACACCGGACAAGAGGTGGATATATATAACCATCCGCATCGAAGAGGGGAAGAAGTTCTGGCTGGGGAAGATCGATTTCAAGGGCGACATCCTCGATTCAGTTGACGACCTTTCTAAGAACGTAAAGCTCAAGGAAGGGGATGTATTCAGCAGGGACAGGCTGAGACAGGACATTGTCAGCCTTACAGATATGTATGGTGACAAGGGATATGCCTTTGCCAATATAGTCCCTCTTACTACCCTCGACCATGAAAAGCGGATAGTAAACATTACATTCGACATAAGTAAAGGGGAGCTGGTATACTTTGAGCGGATATTTATCACCGGGAACATAAAAACCAGAGACAAGGTCATAAGAAGGGAGCTCAAGGTAGCTGAGGGAGAACTATACCACGGCACACGTCTGAAGAAGAGCCGGCAGAAAGTCAACAACCTCGGCTTCTTCGATGAAGTCAACCTCTCCACGGAAAGGGGAAGCTCCCCCAACAAGCTTAATCTAATCATTGACATAAAAGAACGTCCCACAGGTACGCTTAGCGTAGGTGCAGGTTATAGCTCTATAGACAGCTTCGTGATGATGGGGTCGGTCTCCCAGGGGAACCTCTTCGGAAGAGGGCAAAAGTTACAGCTGTCGGCTGAGTATGGTGGAAAAAGGAAGACCTATAATCTGGGATTCACGGAACCAAGGCTTTTGGATACGGAAATATCAGCCGGCTTCGACATATACAACTTGGAGAAACAATATACCGACTTTACCAAGAAGAGCAACGGAGGAGACATAAGGCTCGGTTTCCCGCTGGGGTTTGAAGAGACAAGGGGATATCTGACGTACCGTTATGAGGAATCCGAGATATTTGACATATCAACGTCAGCAGGAACATATATAACAGATCAAGCTGGGAGAAACACCCTCAGCAGTGTCACCGCCAGCATAGTCAGGGACACAAGGGACAGTTATCTGGCCCCCATGAGCGGCTCAAACAATAGCGTCTCTACCGAGGTTGCAGGTAGTTACTTCGGAGGAACCAGGTCCTTTGTCAAGCATCTGGGAAATTCATCATGGTTTTACCCGGTCTTCTGGGATACCTCCGTCATGCTCCACGGCGCTATAGGGTATGCGGAGGGAACAGAGGGGAAAGCGCTCCCGATAGACGAAAGGTTTTTTGTCGGGGGGATGAATACAGTAAGAGGTTTTGACCCGAGATCGTTAGGTCCCAAGGACGAAAACGGCATTGTTATCGGGGGTAACAAGGAACTTATATTCAACGTAGAGTACCTCTTCCCCTTGGCTAAAGAGGCCGGGCTCAGAGGGGTCATATTTTATGACGCAGGGAACGCCTTTGGGGATAATGAGGTTTATGATATTGAAAACCTTCGGACAAGCGCAGGGTACGGAGTGAGGTGGTATTCCCCCATAGGCCCTCTAAGGCTTGAATGGGGGTATAACCTGAATCCTAGAGATGGAGAAAAGTTGAGCAGGTGGGAATTCAGCATAGGGACGTTCTTTTAATTATAACTGTAGGGGCAGCCCGAAAAGGGCAACCGTAAAGGTGTGCCCCTACAAAAACAATAAAGGAGATGATATGAAAAAGATTTTTTTGGTAGTTAGCATAATTCTTTGTGCGAGCATTGCCTTCAGTGCCGAGAAGGCGCTAAAGATAGGATACATAGACCTTCAGAAGTCCTTAAATGAATCAGATCAAGGAAAAGAGGCCAAGGCCGCTTTTAACAAAAGGGTCGAAGAGCTTCAAAAGGCCCTGGATGAAAAGCAGAGCGAGCTTAAGAAGCTTCAGGATGAGCTTGAAAAACAGAAGGGAGTTCTGACTCCTGAGGCCAGGGGGGAAAAAGAAAAGGCATATCAGCAGAAGATCAAGGATGCACAGAGGTTTGCCAAAGACTCTCAGGAGGAGCTCCAGCAGAAGGACGCGGAGTTGACCAAGAAGATAATCAAGGACCTGAAGGATGTGATAAAGAAGATGGGAACCGATGAAGAGTACACCATTATCATAGAAAAGGGTGATGCCTTTGTCCTTTTTGCGGCAGAAGGGGTTGATATAACGGACAAGGTGATAAAGGCATACAACAAGACAAAGAAATGATTGCAGAGGCGACCCTTTGATCAGGGCGGCCTTACGTGGATATAATTGGAAAAGACATTAAAAGAGCTTGCAGAACTGGTTGGTTGTGAGGTGTCCGGTAACGGCAGCATACTTATTAAGGGAGTGGCGCCACTTGAATCAGCTGCTGAAGGTGATATAACCTTTATCACATCCCCAAAGTATGCTCACCTTCTAAAGACAACCGCTGCATCGGCCGTAATAGCCCCACCCGAGATAAAGGTAGAAAACAAGGACCTTATCGTCTCCAGAAATCCGCAGCTAGCCTATGCAAAGATCCTCACACTCTTAAATTCCAGGCCTTACATGGCAAAAGGAATTGACAATAGGGCTTACATAGGGAGAAGGCCTAAGATCAGCGACACTGTGAGCATATATCCTTTTGCATGCATTGGAGATGATGTAGAGATTGGCGAGAGAACTGTCGTGCATCCTGGGGCATTTGTTGGCAACGGATGCATAATCGGGAACGATGTAACCATATATCCGAACACAACCATTATGGATCGATGCATAGTGGGAAACAGGGTGATCATCCATGCCGGGGTTGTTATCGGGGCTGACGGTTTCGGATTTGCCAGGGACGGGAAGAGGCATTACAAGATACCTCAGACGGGAATCGTCCAAATAGAGGACGATGTGGAGATCGGCGCCAACACGACAATAGACAGGGCAGCATCCGAAAAGACATGGATAAAGAGGGGGACAAAGATAGACAACCTGGTTCAGATTGCACATAACGTTGTTATTGGTGAGGACTGCATAATAGTGGCACAGGTAGGAATAGCGGGAAGCAGCAAATTGGGGAACAATGTAATCGTCGGGGGACAGGGAGCTGTTGCTGACCACATTACAATCGGCAATAATGTAATAATTGCAGGCCAGTCAGGGGTAGCGTCTGACATCCCGGAGAACCAGGTGATGTCAGGGACACCTGCGATCCCTCACAGGGAGTGGCTTAAGGCATCCCTCACGTTCCCAAAGGTTCCAGAAATGAGAAAGACGATAAAAGAGCTTGAAAAAAAGGTTGAGGAGTTTGAGGCAAAACTAAAATCGTAAGGGCGGGGTTACCCCGCCCTTACAGCACAGGAGGTCTCTTATGGACATCAACGAGATCATGAAATATCTTCCCCACAGATACCCTTTCCTGCTGGTGGATAGGATATTGGAGATAGGGGAGGCAAAGATTGTAGGGATGAAGAACGTCACTATAAATGAGCCCTTCTTTCAAGGGCACTTCCCAGGCCATCCCATCATGCCTGGAGTTCTGATCATAGAGGCTATGGCCCAGGTGGGCGGCATATTTGCCTTCAAGAGTATGAACGCAACACCGGAAACCAAGGTTGTCTACTTCATGGGGATTGATGGAGCACGCTTCAGAAAGCCTGTGCTCCCAGGAGATCAGATAAGGTTTGAGCTGGAACTGCTCAAAAAACGGGGTACTGTTTATAGCTTCAAGGGTAGGGCCCTTGTTGATGGCACCCTGGTTGCAGAGGCAGAGTTACTGGCAACGATAGTTGATAAGTAAAACTCTCGTAAGGTGCAAGGTGTAAAATTACTCCTCACTCTTCACGCCTTACGCCTCACGACCTACGGATAATTGAGGTTCATGTGTCAAACAAGATTCATAGTACATCCATCGTTCACCCCAATGCAGAGATTGCCGATGGCGTTGAGATCGGTCCTTATGCAGTCATAGGAGAATTTGTCAAGATAGGCGGCGGGACCAGGATAGGCCCCCATGCTGTTGTTGATGGCTGGACAGAGATCGGGAGGAACAACGACATCGGCCCTTCTGCGGTCATCGGAACCCCTCCCCAGGACATCCATTACAAGGGGCAGAGGGCCTTTGTGAAGGTGGGGGACAATAATGTTATAAGGGAGTTCGTTACCATCCACAGGGCATCAAAAGAAGACGGGTTTACAACTGTGGGAAATGACTGCTTCATTATGGCTTACTCCCATATAGCTCATGACTGTAAGCTTGGGGATAGCATAATAATAGCTAACTATGCAGGGATCTCAGGTCATGTTGAGATCGGTGACAGGACAGTCATATCGGGTCTCGTTGGGATTCACCAGTTCGTGAGAATTGGGACGATGTGCATGATCGGCGGAATGTCGAGGATACTCAAGGACATAGTCCCGTATGTGATTACAGAGGGACACACTGCAACACCAAGGGGCCTTAATATGATAGGGCTCAGGAGGAATGGCGTTGATAGCCAGATCAGGGGAGAGATAAAGAAGGCATACAAAATGCTTTTCAGGAGCGGGCTGACCACAGACCAGGCGCTGGAAAGGATAAGGACAGAGGTTAGAGAGACCGCGGAGATCCAGGAGTTTTTAAGCTTTATAGAAGGATCAAAGAGAGGTATAGCAAGGCCTGAGATACTAACAGAAGAGGAGACAGGAGAATGACAAGGGTTGGAGTTGTAGGGACGGGTCACATGGGGCAGTATCATGTAAACGTATACTCGGAGCTGCCGAATGTAAAACTGGCAGGGATTGTAGACATAAGCAAAGAAAGGGTTGAGGCGGTAGCTAAAAGATTCAAGACAAAGGGGTATACCGATTACAGGAAGCTCATAGGACAGGTCGACGCAGTGACAGTAGCAGTACCCACTGGCAAGCACTATGAGGTTGCAAAGGAGTTCCTTTCCGCCGGTGTCCATGTCCTCCTTGAAAAAC
Source organism: Deltaproteobacteria bacterium (assembly GCA_016844545.1). Taxonomy (GTDB): domain Bacteria; phylum Desulfobacterota; class JAENJC01; order JAENJC01; family JAENJC01; genus JAENJC01. The sequence goes on from JAENJC010000004.1 coordinate 10,429, forward strand.
CTATAACACCTACATTAAAAGAGGCAAAGGAACTCTACTCTATAGCTAAGAGGAAGAAGGTAGTTCTCCAGGTAGGACATGTGGAAAGGTTTAACGGGGCTGTTCAAGAGGTGAAGAAGATCATCAGGAATCCCCTTCTCGTTGAAACCAGGAGAATAGGCCCTTTTGCCCAAAGAGTACAGGATGACGGAGTCGTGCTTGACCTTATGATCCACGATATCGACATCGTTCTTAACCTTGTAGATTCAGAAATCGTCAAGGTAAACGCCGTAGGAGGCTCTGTTTTCACAAAGACCGGTGACTATGCCAATGTACAGATATACTTCAAGAATGGATGTGTGGCAAGCCTTATAGCAAGCAGGGTAAGCCAGGAAAAGATAAGAACCCTTGCCGTATCACAGAAGGATGCCTATATATCCCTGGACTACGGAGCCCAGGAGCTGCATGTCCACAGGCAGGCCTCATCCCAGTACTTTCTCTCCAAGGAAGAACTCAAGTACAAGCAGGAATCGATGATAGAAAGGGTTTTTGTCCACAAGGACAACCCCCTGAAGCTTGAGGTGAAGCACTTCCTGGACTGCGCCATGAAGGGGGTTGAAAGGTCGGTATCCCCTGAGAGCGACCTCCGCTCCCTTGAAGTAGCCCTCAAGGTTCAGGACATTCTTAAAAAAGATGGAGTGATAAAGTAACTGTCCGCAGATTTCACATATTCCACAGATTTAAAGTGATTCTATTCACAGGGACTCAATGATAAGAATTTCTTTAATCTGCGTCGCTTAGAAGCGCCTACTTTTGGAATCTGTGGATAATACAGGCCTTTGATTTATATGAAGATAGCCGTAATGTCCGATACCCACGGGAATGTGCAACTTGCCGTGAATGCATTGAAACATATTGGAAAGATAGACAGACTCATCCATCTTGGAGACCATTACAGCGACGCCTTGCAAATAGGTAATAAAACCGGTATCCCTGTTGATGGCGTCTCAGGAAATACTGACCTGAATTCTGAGCCGTGGGCTGACAGGGAGAAGACCTTACAACTCAACGGGATAAGGGTCTTCATCACCCATGGAGACCTGTACAAGGTCAAACATGGGATTGATCTCCTTATAGAAAAGGCAATAATTGAAGATGCCCACATCGTCTTGTTCGGCCATACCCATTTCCCAATGAAGCAGCGCATAGGAGATATCCTCTTCTTAAACCCCGGCTGCGTCCTTTCTAACAATGCCAATAAAAGCCTTGCGCTCCTGAATCTTTCCAATAACCGGGTAGAAGCGGAAATTATTCATATATAACCTCAAAAAAGCTTTTTAGGAGCCGTTAAGGAGTAACCAGTGCTTTTCTGGTTAAGCCTTTACGCCCCCTTATGCCGTTCCCGCCATTCTGATGTCCAGGTTAATTTTGAACGACGGCTTAGCCATGAATGTTCACGAATTATCACGAAGGCAAAGTTTAACTTGCCAACAGCAAGTTAAACTTTACTTTAAAGCCATTTTAATCCTCAAAAAAGCCTCCTCTGCATCAAAGACTTCACTCCCAAGATCAACGCCCTTTAACTTCAAAGCATTTCTGAGAGACTGTATCGGCGAGATCTCTGATACTGTCTCCTTAATCAACTCAGCCCCTCCATCTCCAACCAGAGTCCCATTTTCCAGAAAAATCACCCTGTCACAAATATTTAATACCCCCTCCCAGTCCTGTGTGGCGACAATTACAGTCTTACCCATCTTTCCCTGAAGCCTCTTCAATTCCTTAACTATTTCCCTCTTCCCTCTATCGTCAAGACCAGCCAGAGGCTCATCAAGCGCTATCACCTCCGGGTTAAGAACAAGGATGGCTGCAATGGCAACCATCCTCTTTTCCCCGCTTGACAGCTCCAACGGCGACCTGTCACGATAAGTATGAAAGTCTATATCTACAGCGTTAAGAGCATCCCTGAGCCGAGTCTCAATCTCTCTTTCAGAAATACCCGCCCGCCTCAGGGGAAAAGAAAGATCGCCGTATACGCTCTCTTCAAAAAACTGTCTCTCATGAAACTGGAGAACTACTCCTACGGCCCTGCAGACCATTAACTCCGCTGAATTCCCAGGAGAAACGGTAATGCTGCCGGAGGTTGGTTTAATCAAGCCACCCAATAGCTGAAGGAATGTAGACCGTCCACTCCCAGGTCTGCCTATGACTGCAACTAATTCACCGCGATCTATGGACAGAGACAACCCCTTAATGGCAGTCTTCTCGATAGGGGTCCCTTTATTGTAGATGTAAGTTACGTCTTTGAAGATAATAGACATATCGGTAAAGTTAAAGCTAAACAGCTAAGATAGTAAGCCCTTTCACCTATTAACCTTTTATTCCGTATTCCTTAATCTTATACAGCAACGCCCTGTGGCTTAGTTCAAGGAGTTCCGCAGCATGGGTCCTGTTAGCGTGAGACTTTTCCAGCGCCCTCTTTATCAGCTCTTCCTCCATAGCCCTTGCTGCCTTTTTTATGGAAAGGTTGTCAGCAGGGATTCCGGTCTTCAGGCCGGTTCCAGGAGACGCTGAAACCATTTTTCCACGCACAGCAGGCGGTAAGGCCGAAACAGTGATATTTTCACCTTCCGAGAGAAGCACGCTCCTCTCAATGGCGTTCTCCAACTCCCTTACATTCCCTGGCCAGCTGTAATCCATCAGTTGCTTCAAGGCCTCAGGAGAAACAGACCCGACCTTTATCCCATGCTTTTCTTTATACTTTCCAAGGAAGTGGCTGCTCAAGGCGGGAATATCCTCCGGCCTTTCTCTTAATGGCGGGAGGTGTATGGGAAGTACATTCAGGCGATAAAAAAGGTCTTCCCTGAACCTTCCCTCTCTTACTTCTCTGGCGAGGTCTTTTACTGTAGCGGCCACAATCCTCACGCTCACCCTTATCGGTTTCGTGTCCCCTATCCGCATTACCTCCTCTTCCTGAAGAACCCTTAATAGTTTTACCTGCAGGTGAAAGGGAAGCTCTCCTATTTCATCCAGAAAAAGGGTTCCCCCCTCGGCCTCCTCAAAGAGCCCCTTTTTATTCCTTACCGCGTCAGTGAAGGCTCCCTTCACATGACCGAAAAACTCGCTCTCCAATAGGTTTTCTGGTATGGCCCCACAATTCACAGCTACAAACGCCTTACTGCCACGGGCTCCGTTATAATGCAGCGCCCTTGCTATAAGCTCCTTTCCAGTTCCACTCTCTCCGGTAATCAGGACTGTGGTTTTATAGTCAGCCACTTTTTTTACTGTGGCCAGCATTTTAACCATCTCCTCATTCTTTGTTATTATCCCGGTTACACCATAATCCTTTTTAACGACCTCCCTGAGTTCACTGTTTTCCCTCCTGAGCCTCTCTCTCTCCTCGGCCTTTCTTATGGTCAGGATAACTTCATCAGACTTGAAAGGCTTCGATATATAGTCGTATGCCCCAAGCTTCATGGCCTCTATGGCATCATCAATAGTGCCGTAGGCAGACATCATAATAATAGTGCTCTCACCCCTGACCCCTGACCACTGACCACTGGCCGCTTTTAAGAAGGTAATCCCGTCCATTACAGGCATCCTTATATCGCAGAGGACGGTGTCATAGATAGACTTCTCCAGGCAATTCAACGCCTCACGACCGTTTTTCACAGCCTCCACCTCATAACCTTCCTTAGTAAGGATAATTGAAAGGATATGGCGAAGGTTTTCCTCATCATCGACTACAAGAACCTTTTTACCCACCTATTGCACCTCAAATATTGCTGGGCACTGCCCACCCTACAGTTCACTCCTCACTCTTTACTCCTCACGCTTCACGCCTTCCTGCTCATCACTGTCTTCTTCCGAATCCTCTCCGGTGTTTAACCCATATTTATCCAATCTGTACCGTATAGACCTGAAGGATATATTAAGCAGCTTGGCAGCCCTCTTTTTTACACCATCCACCTTATCCAGGGCAGCGACTAGCAGCGCCTTCTCATACTTACCGACGGCCTGCTCCAGATCCAACCCTTCAGGAGGGATATATGTCAGCTGCTTAAAGCCGGGAAGACTTTCGGCAGAAAGTTGCACCCCCTGCTCCAGGGCCACGCCCCTCTCAATCACGTTTTCAAGCTCCCTAACATTACCTGGATAGCTGTAACCCTCAAGAATACGCATCGCCACAGTAGTTATTCCCTTCACATCTTTTCCATGCTCCTTAGCATATTTATCCAGGAAATGCAGGGCCAGGATCGGGACATCGGAAAGCCTCTCTCTTAATGGAGGCATCCTTATCTGAAGTACATTAAGTCGGTAATATAGGTCCTCTCTGAAGGTACCCTTCTTAACCTCCTCCTCCAAAGTCTTGTTAGTAGCTGATATGACCCTCACGTCCACAGTTATATCCTCAGTGCCTCCCACCCTCCTGAAGCTTCTCTCCTGGATGACCCTTAAAAGCTTGACCTGAATTAGTAGTGGAAGCTCTCCTATTTCATCCAGAAAAACCGTTCCGCCATCCGCCATCTCGAAAAGTCCGGCCTTATTCGCTATAGCGCCTGTAAAAGAGCCCTTCATGTGCCCAAATAGCTCACTTTCCATCAAGCCGTCAGGAATAGCCCCACAGGTTATGGTTACGAAAGGCTTATCTCTTCTGGGGCTCTGAAAGTGTATCGCCTTGGCCACCAGCTCCTTTCCTGTACCGCTCTCCCCCTCAACGAGGACGTTGGTCTTAGTCGGGCCTATCTTTTCTATAAGGTCATAGACCCTTAGCATCTCAGGTGAGTTCCCCAGGATACTGCCAAATGAATATCTTTCCCTAAACTCCCTTTTAAGAAGAAGGTTTTCAACCTCAAGCCTCTTCTTCTCCAGGGCGTTCTTTATGATTAGCTTTATCTCATCTACCTTAAACGGTTTCGTTATATAATCGTAGGCCCCTGCCTTCATGGCCTCAACACCGGATTCAGTGGATGCATATGCAGTTATCATTATGACTGTGGTATCAGGGCAAACTTCTTTTACATTTCGCAGAAGCTCAATCCCGTTCATCCCCGGCATCTGAACATCTGAGACAATAAGGTCATAGATGGTGTCTTTAAGCATCTTTAATGCTTCCTTTCCATTCCCGGCAGAGGAGACCTTGTATCCCTCCTTTGACAGCATTATCTCAAGGAATTCTCTCATTGAGACTTCATCATCAACTATCAGTATCTTGCTTTTTGCCACATTTACCCCATTAGAGACATGCCATAGCATATCTCTATCATTTTAACGGAAGCATCACTGTAAATACAGTCCCTTTGCCATTTTCACTGTCAACCCGGATATTTCCTCCATGGGCCTCTACTATCCTGTAGACCGTCGCAAGCCCTAAACCGGTTCCGTAGGTCTTTGTTGTAAAAAAAGGCTCAAACACCCTGTTAAGGTCCTTTACATCTATCCCCTCTCCTGAATCTCTTACTACTACTTTCGCCATACTACCATAAGCATCCAGGGAAATAGCAAGGTTTCCTCCAGCATGCATAGACTGCACTGCATTATTAAACAGGTTCCAGAGCACCTCCTTAAGTCTCTCATACTCTCCAAACACCTTTACCCCGCTTTTTATCTCTTTCTGGACCTTTATACTCTGGTTCATAGAGAGTCCTTTCTCAAACACATCGAGGGTCTCAGCCACAACACAACTGAAATCGATCTCCTTCTTCTCAGGATTATAAGGCCTGGCATAGTCAAGAAAATCCGTGATCAGCCTGTTTAGCCGTTCCGATTCCCTGAGGATTATATCCATAAGCCGCCTGTTTTCCTGGCTCAGCTCCAGCTCATCCCTGAGTACCTGAATAGAGCCGCTCATGGAGGCCAGGGGATTCCTTATTTCGTGGGCTATCCCAGCCGCCAGCTTCCCCATGGCTGAGAGCTTTTCAGCCTTCCTCATGGCCTCCTCTGCCTCCCGAACCCTCTCTCTGGCCCTCCTTAGCTGCATGAACAAATGGCTGCTGAGAAAGGCGACGATATAAAAGGCAGTTATATTTATGAATATTTTATATAGTATCTGTGCGCCAGAATAGCTTTGCGGCCGGCTCAACGGACTTTCGATCTGTGGCAGATATCCATAATACTGCAAGTCCAGGAGGGCTCCATAAAGGATGCTGCTCAGAGAGGCAGTAAGAAAAACCAGCCTCCCATGAAGGACTATGCCTGCCCCCATGATGATAACTATGTAGAGGAAGGAAAATATGCTGTCTATGCCGCCTGTAACATATACAAGGGCTGTAGCAAGAAGCACATCTGCAACAACCTGAATATCGGCAAACAGGTCTACTTCTTTTACGAATGTTATGGTGATCAGTGAAATGATGGTTAGAAGATAGCTTGTCCCTATCAGGACATAGATGGGTATAACGGAATGGGGCAGCAGGCTCTCGCCCTCTTTCAGATGGATGAATGCCGTGGTCCCCATAAGGAGGGTGACGATGACCATCCTGTAGGTCATCAGCCATATCACCCTTTTTTTCAGATCATCCCCGTGGGGTCTTATTGACATGTTATGTTT